>JBEUIR010000280.1:0-3490 GCA_040415395.1 Candidatus Thiothrix namsaraevi | reverse complement strand
TACTCGCACTGCCGTTGTTTGAACTGGACGTGCTGGCAATGGCGGGCTATGTTCTGAATCTGTGGCACGATGACGCGGAGGGGCATGACATTGAACTCGCAATGCGTTACCGTTTCCGCCCCGACCAAGGTTTGTCTGCGGATGCAGGGGAGGGCAAGGGCGTGCCGATTTCCGGCAACTTGTTAATTGCCTTGCGCGAACCCGAAGCGATGAACCCCGAACAGCGGTTGGAATTGCGCCATACGTTGGATTACCTGATCCAGATATTGCTGAAAGGCAAAACCTTGAATGCGAGAAAATTGTTCCATGAATAAGATCGAACTCGGTGTCAATATTGACCACATCGCCACCTTGCGCCAAGCACGCGGCACGGCTTACCCCGATTTGCTGGAAGCGGTGCGCTTGGTGGAAGACGCTGGCGCACACGCCATCACCATCCATTTACGCGAAGATCGCCGCCACATTCAGGATGCGGATGTCTACGCGATTCGCCAAATGTGTACCCGCCGCTTGAATCTGGAACTGGCAGCAACTGATGAAATGGTTGGGATTGCTTGCGATGTATTGCCGAATGATGCGTGCGTCGTCCCCGAAAAGCGCGAAGAACTCACCACCGAAGGCGGTTTGGATATTATCGGGCAATTCGAGCGCGTGCGCAGCGTGACTCAACGCTTGAATGCGGCAAATATCCGCGTGTCGCTGTTTATTGAGCCGGACATTGAACACATTCGCCGCGTGCCGGACATTGGCGCACCCGTGATCGAATTGCATACCGGCACGTATGCGAATGCTACGGGCGAAGCCAAACAGCACGAACTGCGACGCATTCAAGAAGCGACTGAGTTTGCACACAGTCTTGGCATTCAAGTGAACGCGGGGCATGGCTTGGATTACCATAATACTCAAGCGATTGCCGCGATTGCCAATATCCGCGAACTCAATATCGGGCATTCGATGGTGGCGCGGGCGGTGTTTGTCGGTATCCGTCAAGCGACCGTGGAAATGTTGGCGTTGATGCAAGCAGCAAGAGCGGGTGCATGACCATCCTTGGCATTGGCACAGACATCGTGGAAATCGCTCGCCTTGCAGCCACCCTGCAACGCCACCCCACCCGTTTCCCCGAACGCATTCTGCACCCCAATGAACGTGAACGTTTCGCCAGCCAAACTAACCCCGCCGCATGGCTGGCGAAACGCTTTGCCACCAAAGAAGCCCTCGCCAAAGCCCTCGGCACGGGTATTGGCAAAGAAGTACGCTTGCAAGAAATCGAAACCACCCACGACCCACGCGGCAAACCGCTGCTGCAATTGCACGGCGTAACGTTGGCAACCGCCACAGCAATGGGCGTAACCTCATGCCAGCTTTCCGTCGCTGACGAACGCACCCACGCCCTCGCGTTTGTGATCGTGTCGAATTAAACCCAACCCTACGCGCTAAATCCCTATACCCTGTCAATCTTCCTTGCTGTTGGTTGATAGATAAAATGCCATTGCCACTGCGTGTTCGCTACCAAACGGTTGAGTTTGGCAAGACCGATATTCACCTCTGTACGCTCCGTGACAAGCAAGAGTTTAGTGACCCCGACCAAGTAGCCCACGATCTGGGTATCTTTTCCGCTCAATGGTCGCTTTTTGGTGTCATTTGGCCTTCCAGTTTGGTGCTGGCACATTATGTTTGCGATTACCAAACTGACGGCAAGCGCATTCTGGAAATTGGGTGTGGTATGGCGTTATCCAGTTTGCTGCTCAATCATCAACACGCCGATATTACCGCCACTGATCACCACCCGGAAGTGGCGTTTTTCCTGCAACGCAATACGCTCCTCAATCATGGCGCGGTGATTCCGTTTGAGCAGGTGGATTGGGTGGCGGAAACCCATACGCTAGGGCAATTTGATTTGATCATTGGTAGCGATCTTTTGTACGAAGATCAACACATCAAGCAGTTGGCGGGATTTATTGAGAAGTGCGCGAAACCGACGTGCGAAGTGATTTTGATCGACCCCGGTCGTGGGCGCAAAAACAAACTGGGTTTGCAAATGGAGGGCTATGGCTTTTCTAGTTCGCAGAGCAAGCCGATTAACACCGACTACCTTGAGCAGCCATTCAACGGGCATATTCTGAAGTTTTGGCGCGGTGATTGAAGGTTACTGTTTGCGCACACCACTTGTGCAATTCAGTTGCCAAGGTTTGTGTATCCAGCGGTTTCCCTAGATGGCTATTCATCCCCGCTTGCAAACATTCGGCAATATCGCTGGGCATGGTATTCGCCGTCAATGCAATGATGGGAATCGCAGGGTTGCGCACCGCACTTACGCCAGCAAGCGTGTTGCTACCTCGGATATGGCGGCTGGCTTCCAGCCCATCACACTCTGGCATTTGCACATCCATCAGTACCAGATCGTAATCGGCTTCTGCCAGACGTTGGATGGCTTGCTTGCCGTTTTCTACCAAATCGACTTGGGTCAGACCCAAGGTTTCCAACATGGCTTGGGCAATGATTTGATTAATCGGGTTGTCCTCTGCCAGCAAAATACGGCAGTTAGGATTCAAGGGGGCATCTACTGGTGTTGCCTCGGCTGGCGTGGTGCTGGGTATTTGTACCGCCACTTGATAGGGAATCTCGAACCAGAAACACGAGCCTTGCCCCTCCACGCTTTCTACCCCGATTTTGCCCTGTATCAAGTTGACCAATTGCCTAGAAATCGCCAGCCCCAGCCCTGTGCCACCATATTTACGGGCGGTTGATGATTCCATCTGCTGGAAACTGTTGAACAGCAGTGGCTGTTTTTCCTCAGGGATGCCAATGCCAGTGTCTTGGACTGCAAAGCGTAGCCATGCGCCATCGTCACTTAGGTTAACGGTGAGCGTGATGCTGCCTGCCTCGGTGAATTTAATGGCATTACCCAGCAGGTTGAGCAATATTTGCTGGATACGCACTTCATCACCGTGCAAATACGGTGCAATGCCATCATGGATATTGATGGTGAAAGCCAGCCCTTTTTCTTGGGCATGAATCGCCAGCAAGTGTTGCAGGTGCGTTGCCATGTCCTTGAGGTTGTAGTCGGTCAGTTCCAGCTCCATTTTCCCGGCTTCGATTTTGGAAAAATCCAGCAAATCATTCAGCAATACCAATAGCGTCTTGCCGCTGCGGTGGATCAGGGAAACATAGCGTTGTTGCTCCGCTGATAGGACTAGCGGTGCGAGTAATTCACTTGCGCCCAGAATGCCGTTCATCGGAGTGCGCAGTTCATGGCTGACATTCGCTAAAAAGCGGCTTTTGGACAAGTTGGCGCTGTCTGCGGCTTCTTTGGCAGCAGCCAGTTTGATTGCCTGTTGTTCCAGCAAATCGTTCTTGTACAAAAGCTGAAAATAATCCCGGTTGATATTGTTGCCAAATACCAGCGTGTTTGATGAAAAACGTTATTTTACGCCGGGTGAACAATCCTTAGTGGTGGAGGTGGCGGGCGTTAAGGTCGGTATCCTGATTT
>JBEUIR010000279.1:0-3508 GCA_040415395.1 Candidatus Thiothrix namsaraevi | reverse complement strand
CAATCCGAACGGCCTGTCATAAAAAATAACAACAGCCGACAGGAAGGGATACTAGGGTGTGTATAATGAACAAGAAACCTCTGCTACTTTTGTTAGCGCTTACCATCTTTATGATTGGGTACTGGATACCCGAAGACCGTCACGTACCCGTTGCCAACGCCAAACCCTATGCGGGTAGCCCTGCCGTGTACGGCTACAAAGTTGGCGGTATCAATGCGCAAAAAGGCATCAATATTTTTGCCGACCAAGGTGCAGCCGTCGAAGCTGTTACCAGTGGCTTAGTGCTTTACCGCGAAGATACCTCGCAAGGGGATAGTTCCGTTTGGGTGTTGGGTGCGAAATGGCGGCTGCACCACTATGCCAATCTTGACACGGTTGAGGTTAAACCAGCTTCTTGGGTTAAAACAGGTGAAAAAATTGGTACTATTGGTACGCCTAAACAAGCCAAACCCGTAGCGGCTAATTTGTATTACTCCATTCGTAGCCTGCCACCGCTGGTGACGGAATGGAAAGCAGAACAGCCATTGGGCTTAGATCAAGTATTTTACGTGAATCCGCATGAGTTTTTGACCGCTTACCAAAATGAAGGTAAACCTGCGCATTAACCAAACTACCGCTCAGAAAGCAAAATTTGTACCTCTTTAGTGGTTTGATTATGACGTGCTGCACTCCCCGCGTTAGAATGCCGCTTTGCAAGATGTTGTCAGGAGTACACCATGCCCGTTTACCGTTCCCGCACCTCCACTGGTGGTCGCAATATGGCTGGCGCACGCGCTTTGTGGCGTGCGACCGGCATGACCGATGCAGACTTCCAGAAACCCATTATCGCGATTGCTAATTCATTCACCCAATTTGTACCGGGGCATGTCCACCTCAAAGACATGGGGCAATTGGTGGCACGGGAAATTGAAGCCGCTGGTGGTGTCGCCAAAGAATTTAACACGATTGCGGTGGATGATGGCATTGCCATGGGGCATGGCGGGATGTTGTATTCGCTGCCGTCCCGCGAACTGATTGCCGATGCGGTGGAATACATGGTCAACGCGCATTGTGCTGACGCGCTGGTATGCATTTCCAACTGCGACAAGATCACGCCGGGGATGTTAAATGCCGCCATGCGCTTGAACATTCCCACCGTTTTCGTCTCCGGCGGGCCGATGGAATCCGGCAAAGCGATCATCGGCGGCAAGCTGGTGAAACTAGATTTGGTGGATGCAATGGTTTCTGCCGCCAATAGTGCCGAAAGCGATGAAAATGTCGAAATAATGGAGCGTTCCGCCTGCCCCACCTGCGGCTCATGTTCCGGCATGTTTACCGCCAACTCGATGAACTGCCTGACCGAAGCCCTCGGCTTGAGTTTGCCGGGGAATGGTTCGACACTGGCAACGCATTCCGACCGCAAACGCTTGTTCCTCGAAGCGGGGCGTATCGTTGTGGGCTTGGCGAAACGTTATTACGAACAGGATGATGCATCTGTATTACCACGCTCGATTGCCACCTTTGAGGCGTTTGAAAACGCGATGTGTTTGGACATTGCGATGGGAGGCTCGACCAATACCATCCTGCATTTGCTGGCAGCGGCGGAAGAGGCAGGGGTGAATTTCACCATGAACGACATTGATCGCTTGTCACGCAAAGTGCCGCAATTGTGCAAAGTGGCACCATCCACCCAGCTTTATCACATGGAAGACGTACACCGTGCGGGTGGCGTATTCGGCATTCTCGGTGAACTTGACCGCGCCGGATTGTTGCACCGTGAAGTGGGAACAGTTCACGCCAGCAACATGGCAGAAGCTTTGTCATTGTGGGATGTGCGCCTGACCGACGATGCCAAACGCCACGAATTTTTCCGTGCAGGCCCCGGCAATGTGCCGACACAAGTGGCGTTCAGCCAAAGCAAACGCTGGGACACGTTGGATATTGACCGTGAAAACGGCTGCATTCGCGACAAAGCCCACGCTTACAGCCTTGAAGGCGGCTTGGCGGTATTATTCGGTAATATCGCGCTGGATGGTTGTGTGGTCAAAACCGCTGGGGTGGATGACAGCATCCTTAAGTTCTCCGGCCCTGCGCGTATTTTTGAATCGCAAGATGACGCGGTGGCAGGCATTCTCGGCGATAAAATCGTCGCGGGTGACATTGTGTTGATCCGTTACGAAGGCCCACGCGGCGGCCCCGGAATGCAGGAAATGCTCTACCCCACTTCCTACATCAAGTCCAAAGGCTTGGGTAAAGCGTGTGCGTTGATTACGGATGGGCGTTTTTCCGGCGGCACTTCGGGCTTGTCCATCGGGCACGTTTCACCGGAGGCGGCGGAAGGCGGCGCGATTGGTTTGGTGGAAGAAGGCGATATGATCGACATCGACATTCCGAACCGGACGATCAATGTGCGTGTTAGCGATGAAGTGCTGGCAACCCGGCGTGCCGCGATGGAGGCACAAGGCAAAGCAGCTTGGAAGCCAGTGAACCGTGAGCGTTACGTGAGTGCCGCGTTGAAAGCGTATGCGGCAATGACCACTTCCGCATCACGCGGCGCGGTGCGTGATGTGACCCAATTGGAAAAGTAATCACGAAAAGTCGGGGAAGGCGTAGATGCCTTCTCCGACACACCACACACTCACAAACTGCCGTATTTTTTTCCAAACACTACCGACGATTCACCGTTGCGATTATAGAAATGCAGGGTATTGCCTTCCTGCTGTACGCTACCTGCTCGTTGCAGGGTGCGCAAATAGCTGCCTTCCCAGTTGCCAACGTTAATCGTAGGGCCACCCTCGGTTGTGGGTAATACTCGGCAAATTTCTTTGCCCTTTTCCATCCCCGTCATCATGAAACCGTTGTGTCCTACCCGTTTAAACGTAGTGGAGTATTGGTTGCACCCGGCGAAACCGTTCAGTTCATTCTCGCCAACGCTCAGGCTGATCTCCAGTTCAGCGGGTACGGGCGTGCCATACACCGACAGTAAGCGCCATTGGGTTCCCAACAGTGATGAGCCACCACTGTTTAGCGGGCAAGCGCCTACGGGTAACGGGGTGGTGGTGGTATTCGGTTCAGCCGATAGCTCCATGCTGGTCAACGATAAGGTGATCAGTAATAAAGCCTGTCTGCAATAACGAGCAGCTTTAACAATAGCAACAGAGTGTGTCATCGCGTTTGGTCTTTTCCTAAAGTAATGAATAGGTGGTTGGGATTACCAATGGTTGCGCAGTTCCAGCGTCTTGTCTTCCAACACGCGCTGTGCTCTTTCCAGATGGTTTAAGCTGAACTCCTGTATCAGTGCTCGGCTGAGCGGTAAAATTTCCTCTGCCGCTGCGAGATCTTGAGTGTGTAACGCCACCCTTACTTGACGCAGGTAGGCAGCGGTAATTTCCTGCCCCAAACGTGCCACTTGCGGGTGTTGTGGCGATTTACCGCGCAATTGATGGCAAAAGTCGGCAACCCGTTGCACTTGCTTGTGACCTTTGGGGGTGAGGCGGCGTGCTTCATCGGGAATCGGCAGATTGTGATC
>JBEUIR010000278.1:0-3508 GCA_040415395.1 Candidatus Thiothrix namsaraevi | reverse complement strand
GGGTGCTGGCTGAGTTGCAGCAAATAGTGCTCACCTTCGCCGTGTTCAAAGCCGCGTAACACCAGTTCGCGCCCGAATTGCTGCACATCCTGGTAAACCTGATCACACACCGCTACCACGCGCTCGCTTGTCCAAAAATCCGCATCAAACGTAGCAAATAGGGCAATCGCTTGGGCGCGGGTATCGTCCCAACGGTTATCCAAAATCCGCACCGCTTCGGCGAATTGCTCCGTCACCCGTGCCGGATCAGCCTGCAACGCTGCCATTGCCCACGCCCGCACTTGCAAAGTGGGGATTTTAGTCAGCATCGCCAATTGCTTGATCGAAAACGCATCGGCAGGGTGAGCAGGCAAGATCAATGCGCCCGCTCGTTCCGCCAATTTACTTTTCGCAGTGAGCAGCCGCCACAGCAAATTTTGATCAATCTCGGCATGAATCGGTGCTACCGCTTGCACAATCGCCAGCATGTCATCGCTGTAACCTTCGACAGGTTCGGCTTTGAACAGCACCGGCAAAATGTGCGCGAAAATGTCTTTCTGGAAATCGGTATCTTGAACCGACAGCACCGCCAGCCGCGCACCACGGCGCAATTCAGCATTTTCATCGGTCAGCGCATTGAACAACAGCACGCGGTATTCGCGTTTTTCGGCATCGCTCAACTTGCCAATCAGCGCAATGCCCAAGGCTTGCAGCGCAGGTTCGGGGCGAGCCAATAATAGCGGCAACAGCGTGTGGTTGTTGGGCATCGCGTACACGTAATTCTTGGCGAATAACTGCACATCATCGTGCGGTGAAAGCAGCAAATCCAACAACAAATCGGGGTTTTCCGCAAAATGCACCGGGGTCAGATTTGCCAAACCGTGATGGCGGATAGCGGCAAACTTCGCGTTCAAGAGCGCGAACACCACCTCAGTTTGCTGCAAGTTGTCTCGTAAATGTTCCAACGCCAGCAGTGCGGTATTTTCGTAAGGGCGCACCACCAATTCCAACCAAGTTGCTTGCGTTTGTTCCTGCAAGAAGGCGGTTTGCGGTTGCAGGCGACGGTAGGCAAAGTTATTCACCATCGCGGCTTGGCAATGGCGCAGGATGTAGAGCAAATCTTGCCCCGCATACGCCCACAAAGTGGCAAATGCTTCCGGCTGATTGGCTTCGCTGGAACGGCTTTCGTGCAGCACCCATTCACCTTTATAGCTCTCTTCGTACAGATGGCTGTGGCGATGCAAGATGAAATTCATACCGGCTAATGCTGGGAAATAAATAAGCTGTTTTTTCGGGGTACGTTGTGCCAGCGGCGAAGCATCGTCCGCCAACACCAAAATTTCCCGCGCCAGTTGCACATAATCGTTGGGGGCAAATTTGCCGAGATTGCGTAAATGGCGCACGGTACGGCGGCGCAAATAGCGTTTGCTTTGCTGGGTGAAACTGGGGTTTTCATTGCGCCAGCTTTGCCGTCTGCCATCGTCGGGGGTAGTTTCCAGCCGATGATTCAAGATTGCCAGCGCGGCGTGGTCATCCAAAAACTCTGCCATTTTGTAGAGCTTGCGGAACGAGGCGGTGAATGAGTGATTCACGGGCGCATTCTGAATCGCAGTGAATGCCACCGCCCGTTTGTCCGGCTGGATGCTGGCCAGCGCGTACAAATTCACCACATGCTGGCTGTAATGTTCCAGCAATTGTTCTTTGGGCTGGAGGGCTTCTTGGCGCAAATCGGCAAAGCGGTCTTGGAATAAGCGGCGCACTTGATACGACAGCGAGGTGTCGTATTTGCTGCGAATGGATGCGTCAACTGTGTTTTGGTAGCCGTAAAACCAGTTGTCGGTATTGATCGTAGGAACGATGCGCTTGACCACATCATCATACGCATGGTGGGTGCGCAAAATGGCATAGCATTGTTGCAAACGGTCGGCGGAGACGTCTTGCTGGCGTTTGCTTTGCAGCTCGTAGTAGTTGGTAACACGTTGCCACAAGCTGCTGATATTTTTGACTTTGCCGGTGGCTTTCAGGGCGTTTTGCAGGTTGCGTTTGGTGTCACCCCACAGGTATTGCACATTGCCTTCGTTGGCGCGGGCAATATTCCAAGTATCATTTGCCAGCACGGTTTCCAGATTCATGCCTGCCAATAGTTGGGTGTAAAGGTCGAAATCGGCTTGGTACTCGTGCTTTTTCTGATCCAGCAAGGCGTTATAGTGGTAACGCAATACGTCCTGAATCGCAGATTCGAGTTCCGGCGCGGCGGCTTTGTTGGCTTGAATCGTGGCGTAACTGGCGACATCGACACGCAGTTGCATGAAATCCTGATCCGCATCTGCCAACACCGTTTGGCTTAACGCCTGTTCGACAGCGGCAGTCAGCCCTTGCCAATGCAGCACTTGCTGGATGTACGCCCGATCTTCCTTGTTCACACGGTCAAAAGACATCGCAGCGTAATGGTCGAAGGCTTGGATGGCTTCAATGGCTTGTACCGCATCCAACGTTTGGTCGAGTTGCGGCAAAACGCTTTCCGGCGGCTGTCCAACCTGCAAACAAGCAAACTGGAACAAGTGCGCGGGGATTTTGTCTTGAAGCTGTTGCAATACGGCGAACGCGGCGGGATCACGGGTACGCCCCGCTGCCCATGCGATGCTGTAATACGTCATCGCGTCGTCTTTGGCTTTTGTAGGCAAGTTGGCAAGCAAGGTTTGCAGGGCGGGGGCGAGTTCGGGAATGCGCAATTCGCCCGCTTTCCACACGCTGCGGCTCAGGCTGTAGCCGTCAATCGTAATCGTGTCGCTCTCGGCGAACTTGTGCAGGCGTTCGAGAATTTGCTGGTCACGACTTTGGGCTTTTTTGCCTTTGCGTGGTGCGGCTGCGGCTTGTGCGGCGGCACTTGCGCCGATGGTTTCGCCCGTCACGGGGTTGTAGCCCATCAGCACTTGGTAGCCTTTGTTCATCTTGCTGACCAGCAAGCTATCCGCGACTTTTTTGGCTTTGGCGGAATCCACGGGCGCGGCGGTTTTGCTGCCTTCGGTCAACGGTTTGCCGGAACGTCCGTAGCGGAAATTGACCAAATAGCTGTCATCAGCGGCTTCCACGATGTCGACTTCGTACACTTTGTCGGATGTGCCGTCCTGAAAGCGTAGGGTAGTACGGCGAATCAGTTTCATGATTGACCTCCGATGATTTGTTGCACTTCGATAATCACGTCGCGGTGTTGAATCGTGTCATCCAGTGTCGGTGCTGGCTTGACGGGTGCAACGCGCATGGATTCAAGCGGTAACTTGCCTTGCGCGGCACGTTCGCGGAATTGCGTATTGCTGAACTTCATCGCCACATCAGGTTTGCCGTGTTTTTGCTGGATAGCGGCAACCTGTTGCAGAAATTGGCTGCCTTTTTCCGGGTTCACCATACGCACGTAATGCGCGTAACTTTTGATGCTGGCCAGAATATTGTAACCGTTGCCCCAGCTTTTACCTTCATAGCCGTCTTTGTCGATCTGGAACAGCAAAGCGCGGAATTGCTTGAGCTTTTT
>JBEUIR010000277.1:0-3521 GCA_040415395.1 Candidatus Thiothrix namsaraevi | reverse complement strand
AACGCACTCTGCCCGTTGAGTAACAACCCAACGAGCACGGCTTCCGATTGCGCGGGAATCAAGGTAGCGGCGAGTAACGCCGAGGTGAACAGCAGCAGATAATCCATCGCGGCATTATCTGCCAAACAAACGGATTATGCCGCTTCTTTGGCAGGCACTTGTTTCAGCTCAACGACATTATCCACCGCCGGTGTAGGCGTTACCCCTGCCTCCTTATGCGCGTGTTTCTCATACAAGAAACGCAACACATCGGCACGGTAATGGTTGTACGTGGGGTTATCCGCCAATGCCAGCCGATTGCGCGGGCGCGGCAAATCGACTTTGAGGATTTCGCCCACCGTCGCTGACGGCCCATTGGTCATCATCACAATCCGATCCGACAGCAACACCGCCTCATCCACATCATGCGTCACCATAATCACCGTCTTGTGGGTGGCGGCAGTGATTTTCATCAGCTCATCCTGCAAATGCGCACGGGTCAAGGCATCCAACGCCCCAAATGGCTCATCCATCAGCAACACTTTCGGATCCATCGCCAACGCCCGTGCAATCCCCACCCGCTGCTTCATCCCGCCGGAAATCTCGTTTGGAAACTTATGTTCTGCATGAGTCAAACCCACCATTGCCAAGGCTTCGTGAGTACGCTGTTTCAATTGCGCTTTCGTTTCCATCGCAGCAAACACCCGATCCACCGCAAGGTAGACATTATCAAAGCACGTCAGCCAGGGCAGCAACGAATGGTTCTGAAACACCACCCCGCGATCTGGTCCTGGCCCGCGAATTTCACGGTCAGCACACAGTGCCACCCCACTGGTATGATTCAGCAGCCCCGCCACAATGTTCAACACGGTGGACTTACCGCAACCGGAATGCCCAATCAGCGTCACAAACTCCCCTTCCGCGATATTCAAATTGACCTCTTGCAGTGCCTGAAACGGGCCTTTCTTGGTGGTAAACACCATATCCACGTGTTCAAGCTGCACGTATTTACTGGAATCCATAACCACCTCACTCGGTTCGCAAACGGCTGGCAAGCAGCAACAAAAATTGTTCTAACAACAGGCCAATCAGCCCCACCACGAAAATCGCAATAATGATGTGTTCCACGTTCAAGTTGTTCCACTCATCCCACACCCAGAAACCCAAACCGACCCCGCCGGTCAGCATTTCCGCTGCCACAATCACCAGCCACGCCACCCCAATCGCAAGGCGCACCCCGGTCATCACATACGGCAAGGTTGCAGGCAACAAAATCTTGGTAAACAGCTTCCACGACGACAAGTTCAGTACCCGCGCCACATTCAGATAATCCTGCGGAATCCGCGACACTCCGACAGCAGTGTTAATAATCATCGGCCAGATCGACGAGATGAAAATCACCCAAATCGCCGCCGGTTCAGCCTTCTGAAACACCAGCAAGCCAATCGGCAACCACGCCAACGGCGACACCGGACGCAGCAAACTAATAATCGGCGCGAGCATATCGTTGAAAAACTTCACCCGCCCAATAATGAAACCCAGCGGAATCCCAATCAATGCCGCCATCCCAAACCCAATCCCGACCCGCGCTAACGAGTTGAGGATGTTCCAACCAATGCCCTGATCATTCGGGCCATTTTGGTAAAACGGGTCTTTGAACAACTCCACGGCGGCTGCCCATGTTGACACCGGCCCCGGCAATTGCGGGTTAGTGGCAGATACCAATGACCACAGCAATACAAAGCCGAGCAGTCCTAGGAAGGGGGCTAGTAGCCCTAGTGAACGTTCTTTCCACATACAGTTAACTCCTTGAAGAACCCTCACCCCCCAACCCCCTCTCCCAGAGGTAGAGGGGGAGCAAGAATTTCTTTTTCTTAGCCCCTCTACCTCTGGGAGAGGGGTTGGGGTGAGGGTTTTTTTTACGCCTTTACTGCGAACCCATCGGCATACGCTTTCGGGTCTGTGCCGTCCCATTTCACGCCGTCGATCAGCGTGGATTCGCGCATATCGCTGGCAGGAATGCTGACTTTTGCCAGTTCTGCCGCTTGCTTGTAGATGTCGATTTGGTTGACCTTTTTGGCAGTTTCCAAATAGTCAGGGTGATCTTTGAGCAAGCCCCAACGCTTGTGCTGGGTCAAGAACCACATGCCGTCGGACAAGTACGGGAAGTTCACCTTACCGTCGTCGCAGAATTTCATGTAGTTATCGTCTTTCCAGGTTTTGCCAATGCCGTTGTCGTATTCGCCTTTCATGCGCCCTTCGATCACGCTGGCTTCGGTATTGACGTAGGCTTTGGCAGATATAGCCTTGGCAACTTCACCACGGTTTGCCATATCGTCGATGTATTTGGAGGCTTCCAACACTGCTGCGGTCAAGGCACGCGCCGTATTCGGGTTGGCTTTGACCCACTCAGCGGTGGTGCCGAGGATTTTTTCAGGGTGGTCTTTCCAGATGTCTTGGGTCGTAGCAGCGGTGAAACCAATCTTGTCGGCAATCGCTCGTGCATTCCACGGCTCACCCACACAGTAGCCATCCATATTACCGATGCGCATATTCGCCACCATTTGCGGTGGCGGTACGGTAATGGTTTTCACGTCTTTTATCGGGTTCACGCCTAAGCTGCCCAACCAGTAGTAAAGCCACATGGCGTGCGTGCCGGTCGGGAAGGTTTGCGCAAAGGTGTATTCACGCGGATTTTCTTTCATGAATTTGACCAACGATGCGCCATCGGTCACGCCTTGCTCATGCAACTGGCTGGACAGGGTAATCGCCTGCCCATTGTGGTTAATGGTCATTAGGTTAGCCATGTCTTTTTGCGGCCCACCGATACCCATTTGCACACCGTACACCAAGCCGTACAGCACATGTGCCGCGTCCAATTCGCCATTGGTAAGTTTATCGCGTACTGCTGCCCATGACGCTTCTTTGCTCGGCGTAATGGTTAAGCCGTACTTTTTGTCGAAGCCTTTCAGATTCGCCATCACTACGCTGGCACAGTCAGTCAACGGAATGAAACCAACGTTGATATTGGGTTTTTCCGGTGCATCTGAACCGGCTGCCCATGCCGCGTTGCGCACGCCTGCCGGAACCATGGTCATGATTGAACCCGCAGCTAACATTAGGCCACTTTTCAGCAAGAAATCGCGGCGGCTAGGATTGGTAACGGACGTATCCGGTTTCTTGGTATCGCTCATAAAAACCTCAAATTCATTTCGTGTAGACAAAAAAAAACCCTGACAATCTGTTGGGGAGGAGGAACCAACAGTCGTCAGGGCAGCTTTACCCAAATACCCGCGCTACGTCGCACGGTTAGGAGGAGGAGTCACTTCATGATTACGCAGTCGCCGTTGACTGCATGAGGGTTATTATGCAAGGGGTGTGCCAAGTGTGAACGTCGTGGGTTTATGGGCGTTCTACCCACCCTGCGGTTCATTAGGTTGCACTTATGTTGTGCTTTTTCGGCTTGGCTGGGGCAGGATTGGTGCAACGCCAGCATTATTCCCTCATAATAATCCTATCCAATCATCCTAGGAACGATAGGC
>JBEUIR010000276.1:0-3563 GCA_040415395.1 Candidatus Thiothrix namsaraevi | reverse complement strand
TCCGGTGAAATCGCCGCAGTGGATCAGCACGTCGCCCGCGTCGATGGCTGGCAAGCGGTCGTGCAGGGAATGGGTGTCGGAGATGAAGGTTAGGTTCATTCGCCGTCAAGGTTTGCATGAGTTGATGCTCCAGTATTTACTTTCGCACATTTTAAACGAATCGTTCGATTTAATCATCTTCAAAACGGGTACGTGTGCAAGTGTGCGACCCTTGCGCTCTTCTTGCTGGATGCCTTTGGCGACACCGACATCAGCACGGTAATAAGCGTCGAAGGCGTAGCCCAACCATGTATTTGCCGCCTCGTCAGCAGGAAACTTGAGGCGTTGGGGTTTGCCATAGGCGGCTTTTTTGGTTTTCATCCAGACTCCGATGGGGTTCAGCAAATGCGCGGTAACTGCTCTCCCGGCAGCGTATCAACAATCCGTTCCCCACCGAAAGCGGTTTGCAAGATCACATGCCCGTCGCCTTCCTCCACTGCACCGATGATGCAGGCGTGATAACCTTCGGGAATGCGTTGCATCGCTGCCAACACCGCTGGCGCTGCCTCTGCCGGAACAACAGCCACCAGCTTGCCTTCGTTAGCAAGATAGAGTGGGTCTAACCCCAGAATCTCGCACATACCACGCACCGGAGTACGAATCGGCAAGGTATCTTCCTTCAGCACCATATCCACGCCGGAACGTTCCGCAAATTCATTCAGCACCGTCGCCAAACCGCCACGGGTCGCATCGCGCAAGCAATGGATGTCGGGGCAAACCGCAAACATCGCTTCCACCAACGCATTCAACGGAGCGCAATCGGATTCAATATCCGCTTCCAACGCCAAATCACCCCGCGCATTCAGGATTGCCGCGCCATGATCGCCCAACCAGCCGTTGACAATCACCACATCGCCCACTTGCGCACCGCCAGCGGACGGGTTGAAACCTGCCGGAATTACGCCCACGCCAGCGGTATTGATAAACAGCTTATCCGCGCCGCCGCGTTGCACGACTTTGGTATCACCCGTGACGATTTGCACACCTGCCTCATCTGCCGCCAAGCGCATGGATTGCAGGATGCGGGCGAACGTTTCCAACGACAAACCTTCTTCGATAATGAAACCGCAACTCAGGTACAGCGGCTTTGCGCCCCCGACTGCCAAATCGTTAACTGTTCCGTTAATAGCCAAAGTGCCGATATTGCCACCGGGAAACTCCAACGGGGTGACAACGTAAGAATCGGTGGTGAAGGCTAATCTATCGCCCAGTGCCGTCAGTTCTGCCAACGGAATACGCGCCTGATCTTCGCCCTCTTCCAATAATGGATTGCTGAACGTGCTACGGATAAGCTCATCCACCAACTGATGCATCACCCGCCCACCACTACCATGCGCCAACGTAATCGTGCCACTAAGATTCATGCCGTCCCTCCCCCAATCCTATTAATCCTTTCATCCTAAAAATCCTAGTTCAAGACCGTTTCGCCAACTTGCCATACGCATAATACGCCGCGCACGAACCTTCCGGCGACACCATCAACGCCCCCAACGGATTCTGCGGATTGCAGGTCTTGGCAAACGCTGGGCATTCCCACGGCTTCATTACCCCGCGCAACACATCCGCACACTTCAGATGTTCGGGATCATGGGTACTCGCCGCTGCTTGCAGCTTAAACTTCTTCTCCGCATCGTAAGCCGCATACGCTTCCCGAATCTGTATCCCCGCATCGCCAATATTCCCCAACCCCCGAAACTCGCTGTGTTCCCGCGTTTCGTAAACCTCGGCAATGGCTTTCAACCCCGCAACATTGCCCGCCTCTGGCACAATCCGCGCATACTGGTTTTCGACTTCGCAACGCCCTTCGGCAAACTGTTTCACCAACATCCACAAGGCTTGCAAAATATCCAGCGGTTCAAAGCCGGTAATCACTAGCGGCTTGTGGTAATCACGGGTCACGAAATCATACGGGTGTGTGCCGATCACCATACTGACGTGACCGGGCGCGAGGAAACCATCCAAACGTAAATCGGGATCGGTGAGAATTGCCCGCATCGTCGCAGGCGTGGTGATGTGATTACAGAACAGCGAAAAGTTTTGCAGCCCTTCACGGTGCGCTTGCAACAGCGTCAGCGCGGTACTGGGCATAGTGGTTTCAAACCCCAACGCAAAAAACACCAGGTCGCGCTCAGGATTTTTGCGGGCAATCGCCAGCGCATCCATCGGCGAATACACCATGCGCACATCGCAGCCATCCGCTTTGGCTTGCAACAGACTTTTGCGCGTCCCCGGCACACGCATCGCATCGCCAAAGGTAGTGAAAATCACGCCGGGCTGTTCCGCAATCGCCACACAATCATCCACCCGCGCCATCGGCAATACGCACACCGGGCAACCGGGGCCATGCACCATTTCAATATTGTCCGGCAACATTGACTCGATGCCGTATTTGAACAAGGTATGCGTATGCCCACCGCAGAATTCCATGACTTGCAGCGGCTCCCGTTGGCTGAGCGAAGTCGAAGCCAACTTGTGGATTTCCGCCACTAATTTCTTGGCGGTAGCAGGGTCGCGGAATTCATCCATGTACTTCATGCGGAAGCCCCTACTTGCCGCATTATATCCATCTCCGCCTGCATATCGCCCAATTCTGCCAGCAAGGCTAAGGTACGAGCGGCTTCCTCCTCATCCAACCGGCTCATCGCGAAACCCGCGTGTACCAACACCCAATCGCCCACGCAACTTTCAGCCGGGTGTTCGTCATCGACCACGCAAGTGATAATGACATCGCGCTTCACGCCGCCGATGTCAACTTTGGCAACGAGGAATTCAAGGTCAACCAGTTCGGTAATTTGTCCGGGGATGCCGAGGCACATGCTGTTCTCCTTGCTTAACTAAAATTGAGATCCACCGTCAGCGGATCAGGCATCGCTTCAAACGCGCCTTGCACATCGTCAGCCGTCACGCCATCCGGCAAACCCAGTTTGAGGTGAGCGTAGAACATCAGCTCGCTCGACATGGGCGCGGCGCGTTGTTCACTTTCTAACTCTTCGATATTGACATTCAAGGCGGCGAGTTGGCGGGTAATGTCGTGGATAATGCCGGGGCGGTCGTGACCTAACAGCTCCAAGGTCAGCGGCGTGATATTGCGCGAGGTGACAGCTTCGCTGTGCGTGACCAAGATTTGCAGACCGTTGTTTTGCAAAGCTTGCAGAGCTTGTTTCAGATCAGCAACGTGTTCTTGCGGCAGGGTGACGTGGGCAAGACCGGCAAATTGTCCCGCAAGGTGAACCATGCGGCTTTCCTGCCAGTTGCCATGATGGGCGGTGACGGCTTCGGCAAGGGATTTGACCAGACCAGCACGGTCAGAGCCAAGAACAGTCAGTACCAGTGAGGATTGCATGAGAACTCCTTATTGCGGTTGTAATGCTTGGATTGTAGCAGGTCAGGGCGCGGTACAAACTAGGCATGGGTCAACACACAATAAAAAACGGCGGCACAATCGCTTGCGCCGCCGTTGGTATCAATCCGTGATATGCGTTATGGCTTATTTGCCGACCATTGCTTCGCACTCAACGATCAAA
>JBEUIR010000275.1:0-3580 GCA_040415395.1 Candidatus Thiothrix namsaraevi | reverse complement strand
AGCGTCGAAGCCATGAACCGCAAAGCCTAACATTCGCCTGCTTTGGTATTGCCACCACTGCTACCGTAGAGACGCAAAATTTTGCGTCTCTACCCATCCCCTACCCAACAAGGAATCGTTATGAAAACTCTCGCGATATTGGCATTTTGCCTTGGAACCTTGTGTGCTTGCACACCGCCTGCTGGGGTTGAACAAGCCATGACCCGTGCGACGGTAGCTGGTACAACTGCACAGCCTGATCCCGTCGAAATGCAGATTCGTGTTCTGGAAAAAGCGGGCAAACTCAAGGTGTTGGCGGTACGTGAATCGTTCCCGCTTCAATTTGAACTCGAAGGTTCCGCCCAGGCGATTGCTGAAGTGCAAGCATTGGCGCAACCGCGCTAGGGTCTTAATCGACTCTTAAAGGGTTTCCTGCGCTATTTCAGGATATTGCGTATACTCACCCCATCACAACCTATCACACTTGGGTGAAAGCGTATGGACTGGATGAGTTACCTTTACATAGTACTAGGAATGGTGGCGCTGGCAGTGCTAGTCTCTGCCGCGTTCTCAGCTTTTTATAAACGTGCCAAAAAAGACACAGCGTATGTGCGCACGGGCTTAGGCGGGGAAAAAGTCATTCTTGGTAGTGGCGCATTCGTATTACCCGTGGTTCACGAGGTGATGCCGATCAATATGCAAACCTTGAAAATCGAAATTACCCGTGAAATGGAACAGGCGCTGGTCACAAAAGACCCGCTGCGGGTGGATGTGACCGCCGAATTCTTCCTGCGGGTGGAAGCCCGCGCAGAAGCCATTAGTACCGCAGCACGTGCGTTGGGCTTGCGTACTTTGGATAAGGAGGCAATCAGGGAGGTGTTTGAAGCCCCGTGCGTTGCTGCCTTGCGTTCGGTTGCCTCAGGGATGGAGCTGGAGGAGTTACACCAAAAACGTGCCGCGTTTGAACACAACGTAGAAGAAGCGGTGAATGCCGAGTTCCACAAAAACGGTTTGGAACTGGTATCCGTATCCCTCACGGGTCTTGACCAGACCGACAAAAAATATTTCGACCCCAACAATGCCTTCGACGCGAAAGGCTTGAGTATTTTGGAGCAAGTAACCTCCGACAATGCCAAACGCCGCAATAATATTGAGCAAGAAACGGCGGTCGCGATTAAGCAGCGTAACCTCGAAGCCACCATCAAAAAAGAAGAGATGGAGTACAAGGAGGTCGTGGCGCAAAACGAACGCAAGCGCCAAAAAGCCGAGAACGAAGCCGAAACCCAGCGCAAGATCGAAGAAATCAATATCGACAAAGAGATTTCGATTGAACGCGCCCAACAATCCATGAACATGCAACAAGCCGCGTTAGAACGGGAAGTGTCACAAGCGTGGATTGAAACCAACAAAGTCAAAGCCGAATTCGAGAAGATTTCCGAGGAAATCCGTACCGCCCGCGAACGCGCCGAAGCCGAACGTTCCCGCATTGTCGAAGTCATCAGTGCTGAAAAAGAAGCACGTCGCCAAGTGATTATTGCGGAAGCCAATGCCGATGTGGAAAAAATGGCAGCAATGGCTGCACAGTTGCGTTACCAAGTCGAGGCGGCGGGCAAGAAAGCGCTTAACGAAGCATCCAACCTGCTCTCCAACGACCAAATTGCGATGCAAGTCAAAATGGAAATCGTGCGGCAATTGCCGAATATTATCCGCGAAAGTGTACGCCCGATGGAAAACATCGAAGGCATCAAAATTATGCACATCGACGGCTTAAACAATGCCATCGGGCGCAGTGGTTCTGGTGGTGGCAACAATGGCGGCGATGCAGGCAACGGCAATAACAATGGCGGCGGCAGTAACCTTGCCGAGCAAGTGGTGGATAGCGCCTTGCGTTACCGTGCACAAGTGCCTTTGATTGAAAGTTTGTTGGGTGAAGTCGGTTTGAAAGGTGGTTCGCTCAATGATATGACGCACAGTTTGCACGCCGGATTGTTCGCGAACGAGGCAAAACCGGCAGAAGCTAAAAAGCCCGCGCCAACACCGGCGCGTGAGCGCGAACAACCAGTGACCGCCGATGATGACGGTTACGACGATGATTACTACCGTGATGAACGTGCTTAAGTCAGTGTCTTAGCGTGATTTACGGTTACTGTGGTCAACTTCTGGGTTGTAGCTATACGCCGCAATCCGGCGCTCTTCTTCTGCTTGTGCCAGTATGCCGGGGGCTAATTCCCGCAGTTGTTTGAGTAACCATGCGTAATTCCTGTTATCGGCTGTTATGCCCAGCAGCGCACTGATTTCTAAGGATTCGGCGGCAAACAGGAGTCGATATTGCGCGTATTGGTTATAAATCAGTGCCTTGTTCCATTCTAAAATCAGGTCGTTGGTGGTTTCCAATAGGTCAGTGTTGACCTGTTGGTATTCCAGCATGTAAGCCAGTTTGCTGCGTATTTGAGTCTCTTCGTGCTGAAGTTGCGTCAGGTTGCTGGTAATGCTGGTTTCTTGGCGCTGGGTTAGCGTGGTGAGCAGGGTTTGGCGGCGTTGGTCGCTGTAAGGCTGGAATACCGTGTTTAGGCTTTGCCCCTTTTGAGGTTTGGGGAGCTTGATGGCTTTGAGCAGCGTTTCGGCTTCGCGTAAGTGTTTGCGAATCGCTTCGGTTTCTTCTAACTGAAATTCGCGGCTGTCACCGAGTGCATCCTGAATGCGTTTTTGCAGGCGTTGCGCTTCTTCATCAAACATGGCGCGTACATGGCGGTCTTCGCCGGTATGGTAATGCAGCCAGAATTCGCGGCGGCTGCGGTCAATTTCCTGATAGGCTTTGCGTAATTGCTGTTGCTGTGCCCAGCGAATGTCGATGATGGTTTGCAGAAAGCGGCGTTGTTCGGGCATTTGTTCCGCCCATTTCCTGACCTTGCCGAAAAAGGTGTTTAGCTCCGTCATTTGCTTGAGCATGTCTTGGCGCAAACCGTAAAGAGCCGGGTAGGTAGTGCTTTCGTAAGTTTCCAGATCGAGTTCGGTTTTGGGTTGTTGTGGGTTTGCCGTATTTTCCGTCTTGTCAACAGGGGGCGGGGGTTCGCGGTTGCCTTGTTTCCAGAGAAAATTGAGTGCGGCAATCACCAGCACGGCAATAAACGCAATCAAGATCAGCAGGCGGGTGTCGTTAGGCAGCTTGAATTTGCTCAGAAAACCGTTCAGCCAGCGTGCAAAGAATACAATGCCAGTGGCAGTGCCTAGCCAGAGAAGAAATAACAGTAGACCGTGTGAATCCATGAGTGTGAGGGCGCTTAGGTTGAGGGTAATGAATGTGTTGAAGTGTAGCAGAGAATTTCCCAATATTAGTGCTTGACAGCATCGCCTCAAAACGCTTTAATAGCGCCCTCTGTGGCCGGATAGCTCAGTTGGTAGAGCAGGGGATTGAAAATCCCCGTGTCGGCGGTTCGATTCCGTCTCCGGCCACCACTTCATTTTCGATTACCCCCTTTAGCCTGCTGTTAGCGGGCTTCCTTTTTTAAGACTTCTGTTTAGCCTTGGCGCTGACTCGTGTATCACCGTTTTTAGACGCTATTTGCCAATTTTCTCACGGGCAATGATGGCTATGTCCAAG
>JBEUIR010000274.1:0-3594 GCA_040415395.1 Candidatus Thiothrix namsaraevi | reverse complement strand
ACACCCTGACCCACTGTCAAACTCGTTAAATTAAGCCGCTTTAGCTTTTGCAGCCGCTTTCTTAGTGGCTTCAACAGTCTTTTCAGCCGCTTCTTTAGTCATTTCAACCACTTCAGCAGATGCTTTTTCAACAGCTTCAGTAGTTTTTTCTACCGCTTCAGTTGCTGCTTTCTTGCCAGCTTCTACTGCTTGCTCAGCACCTGCTTGCGTGTACTTAGCCGCTTCTTCCATGATAGCAGTCAGTTCGTCACGAACTGACGTCAGCATTTCCGTTGCTTCACGCATGTTAGCAACCCATTTTTCGCCACAAGTGCGCGTAGCGTCTTGTTGCAGTGCGTTCAGTTCGCCCAAGTCTTTAACCTTGGTAGCAGCTTCAGCGTTTTTAGTACCCATTTCAACACAAGACTTAACCAGTTCAGCTTGCTTGGTAGCCAGTGTTTCAAACGTTTTCATATTCAGTTCGCCGATTTTCTTGGCAGAAGCCATCGCGCTGTCACTGAATTGTTTTACAATGTTCATCATTTCGTTTTGCATGTCATGTCTCCTAGAGTGCGTATTTTGGTTTAATCCCTTAAATGCGTTTCTGCATTTGATGCAGTGCACAATAACGCGATCCGAAAGTACTGTCAACGACTTTTTTGCTGCATTGCAACAAAAAAGCAGCGTTTCATCAGAATGTCATGATTCTTTGTCGCACTGCGGACTTAAGGCATAATGGCGGTCTGCTTCTTGCATGTATTTGTGCATTAACTATCCGGGGAAACCACATACCATGAATGTCACCACAGACAAACCATTTGACGTTGCCAAGTTGCAAGACAATATCCGCCAGTTCGGTGAACTGCTCGGCGAAGTCATCAAGGAACAAGAAGGTGAGGCGGTTTATACCACCGTCGAAAAACTGCGCCGGGGTTATATCCGCCTGCGCAAAAGTAACGATGACACCACCCGCCACGAATTGATGAGTCTCATTGATGCGCTGGATGTGGATATGCTTGAACAGGTGATCCGCGCCTTCAACACCTTCTACATCCTCAGCAATATTGTCGAGGAAGACTTCCAACACCGTGAACGCCGCCGCGAAATCCAAAAAGCAGACAGCCAATTATGGAAAGGGTCGGTACGCCGCACCGTGCGGGATTTGGCAGAAGCAGGCATGACGGCGGAACAGATGCAATTCCTGTTGGATCAAATGCGCTATACCCCCGTATTCACCGCGCACCCCACGGAAGCCCGCCGCCGCACCATGATGGAAATCCAACGGCGTATCTTCTTAGTGATCGACCAACTCGACAATAATCCCGAAGACAGCGAACGCGAATCCCTCGTGCGTCACCTCAAAGCCCAAATTCAGCTCATGTGGCGCACCAACGAAGTGCGCACCCGCAAGCCCACGGTGGAAGACGAAATCCGTTACGGTCTGTACTACTTCCGCGAATCGCTGTTCGAGGCCATCCCTATCGTGTATCGCTATTACGAACGTGCTGCCCGCATTGCCTATGGCTGGGGTGCTGTCACTGTACCGAGCTTTTTACGTTTCGGCTCGTGGATTGGCGGCGACCGCGACGGCAACCCGTTTGTAACGCCAGCATTGACCCGCAAAGCCATCCGTATGCAAATGCAGCTCGCGCTGGAAGAATACACCCGCCGGGTACGCGAATTGCGCTCCATCCTCTCCCACTCGATGGAATTCATTACCCCGACCCCGGCATTCACCGCGTACTTGCAGCAAGAAGACCAGCGCATTGGCATTGGTGAAGTGGTGTTCCATTACGCCCATGAAAGTTTCCAGCAAGAACCCTATCGTCGCCTGCTGAGTATCATGCACCACAAACTGCAAGAAACCCTCAAAGCGGTGAATGCGCGGCTAGAACACGGGCACGCCAATTTGTCGGCAGATGCTTACACCGATGTTTCCGAATTCATCCACGAGCTGTATTTGATTCGCGACTCGCTGCGCAGCCACGGCGACTTAGTGATTGCAGGGCGCGAACTCAAAGACTTGATCCGTTTAGCCGAAACCTGCGGGTTTGGTTTGTACAAACTCGACATCCGCCAGGAATCCACCATTCACAGCGAAACGGTAGCGGAAGTCCTCAAACTTTCCGGCTTGTGCCATAACTACTTGGAACTGCCCGAAACCGAGCGCATGGAGATCCTCGCCGAACTCATCCTGCGCCCGCGCTTGCCGATGCCACACCGCCCCAAACTCAGCGAACGCACCGCCGAAACGCTGGAAATTTTCGACAGCATGTTGGAAATGCGTAACGAAGCGGGTGCGGGCATTTTCGGCACTTACGTCATTTCCATGACCCACCACGCCAGCCACATTATGGAAGTCCTGTTGCTGGCACACATGGCGGGCTTGGTGGGCTATGACGCAAACCGTGAATTGTTCTGCCACATCCAGATTTCACCGCTGTTTGAAACCATCGACGACCTTAAGCGCATTACCGAAGTGTTGAGTGACTTGCTGGAAAATGAAGCTTACCGCGCTTGCCTGTCTGCATCCGGGAATATGCAGGAAGTCATGCTGGGTTATTCCGACTCGTGCAAAGACGGCGGTATCCTCGCCTCCAACTGGAACTTGTACAACGCGCAAAAAGAAGTCATCGCCCTCACCGATAGCTACGGGGTGAAATGCCGTTTGTTCCACGGGCGCGGTGGCACGGTCGGGCGCGGCGGCGGCCCTACCCACGAAGCGATTATTGCGCAACCCCCCGACACGGTTCACGGGCAAATCAAGTTCACCGAACAGGGCGAAGTGCTCGCCGCCAAGTACAGTAACGTGGAAACCGCCGTGTACGAACTCGGTGTTGGCACCAGCGGCTTGCTCAAAGCCAGCGTCGGTTTGCTGGAAAAACGCGGTGCTTACCCCGAAGAGTTCCACCATGCCATGAGCGGCATTGCTGCCAACGGCGAACAAAAATACCGCCAGTTGACCGACTGGACACCGGGCTTGATGGACTATTTCTATGAAGCCACCCCTGTGCAGGAAATCGCACTGCTGAACATCGGCTCACGCCCGTCACACCGCAAGAAAACCGTGCGTGACAAAGGCTCAATCCGCGCCATTCCGTGGGTATTCGGCTGGGCGCAATCGCGGCATACCCTGCCCGCCTGGTACGGCATCGGCACTGCATTAAGCACCTTCCGTGCTGCCCACCCCGACAACGGCAAACTGTTGGAACGTATGTATGATCAGTGGCCTGCGTTCCGTTCCTTGCTGAGTAACACCCAAATGGCGTTGTACAAAGGCGAAATGGACACCGCCAAGGAATACGCCGAACTCGCCAGCGACCAAGAAAGTGCGCAAAAGATTTTCGCCGACATCCGTAACGAATACGAGTTGACGATGGCGGAAGTGTTGGGCGTGGCACGTCTGAAGGGGTTGATGGAAGAAACCCCGTTGCTGCAATATTCACTGCAACGCCGCGACCCTTACCTCGACCCGCTGAACCACATCCAGATCACGCTGATCCGGCGGCATCGGCAGTATGTGGCAGAAACGGGGAATACCGATTCGCCTTGGTTGCCGACCTTGTTGCGCACGATTAATGCGATTGCAGCGGGGATGCGCAATACGGGGTAAGC
>JBEUIR010000273.1:0-3611 GCA_040415395.1 Candidatus Thiothrix namsaraevi | reverse complement strand
TCGCAAGGTTGCACCGTATGGCATGGCAGGTGGCAGGCACGGGCAGTGCGGCGTGAATCGCGTATTACGTGCCGATGGCTATTTGCAAACGCTGGAAGGCATTGCACAGGTGGAAGTCAGCGCAGGTGACGTGCTGACCATTGCGACACCGGGTGGTGGTGGGTTTGATTCTCCGAAGGAAAATAATTGCCTTTGATTCATACTCGACTTTGCCCACTCGCCATTTTCACCAAAACCCGTTCCATCATATCTTCCACGTATCTATTCGGGAGATCGTTCTGGAACAGGATATGATGATCGGCAAACGTAGCGTCATGCCCCCACCACTGGATTTCCTGTTTACGTGTGGTCGAGAGGATAAAGGAATTCAGGATAATATCCTGACCATCCGCCTGATCCCGGTACTTGTCCTCGTAGGTTTTGATGGTGTGGGCAAAACGGATTTTAGGGTGATTCAAACCCTGTACATTGCGCAAACCCTTGGGGTCAACGAAGGTAATCCACTGTCTGTTTTCTTTCTTCAACCACAGGATGAAATCCGGGTAGAAGTTACCGGCGTCAAAGAAGCCCACGCCGCTTTTCGATTGGTTACGCAGCAAGTACAGCTCATGCCCTTGCAACAAATCGGGCTTGCTCTCTACCCACTGCTTGAGGTCACGCACAAATTGCGCTTCACCCGTATTCAAATGCACGGGCTTGACCTTGACGGTCTGTCCTTTGCCCTTGAGTTCCACCAGCGGGAAATACAAGTGGAAATCGGCACCGATGAAATGGAAGTCGCCGTGCCCCTTTAAATCCAACACGGCATCTGCCCGCTTGGCATTCTTCAGGCGAGCTTCGGCATCCTCCAGCATGGTAATCAGGCTTTTTTCCGTAACAGGAACTTCCACCTGATATTCCTTGACGAAATTCGGGTCAGTGGTTTCCACCGTCTGGTATTCCAGATACGGCGCTTCGTATTCCTGCTTTTTCAGGGCATAGAAACGTTCGCAATAGCGTTTCAATAACACGGTTGCCACTTCCTGCCAAAGCTGGATACGCTCAAAACCTTTGCTGCCAAATACCCAGAACTCGGGCGGGATTTTCAAGGTGTACCAAGTGGAGTCCGCCAGCAAGGTTTGCAAGGCTTCGCGGGTCACTTGCAGGTTGTGCCAACTTTTTTCGTTCTTGAAGCGCAGGATTTCAAACAGCAATTGGTCGTAATCTAGGAACGCGAGTTGGTCGCGCCCAAAATGCGCTTCAAACAAATCGACGCTGTGTTGTTTACCTTGCAGTCGCAAGGTTTCTGCCTGTTCGCCACCTGCCTTGCTTTGTACCCGTGGATACCAGTCCAGCACCACCTTGATGTCGTGCTTATCCGGTGCTTGCCCGAAAACCGGTCGGGCAGCCTGTTTAAACGTGGGCATAGATTTGCTGGGGCGCAATAGTTTCAACTGGATGCGTTGCAATCCGGCTTTGTCTGGGGTTGGGATCACTTTGAGTTTGAAGGTGCGGGTTTCATTCTCTTCGCCCAGCCCCTGATCCTCCAGCAACTGGCGGAATTCATCCATGTAACTGGCGCGGACACCGAAGATATTCAGGGTTTCCAGATAGCGTAAAAACTCAGGGTGTTGCTGCTCATCGTCACGGCGTACAAAACCGGAACGTTGCAAACCAAAATCATAGCCCTTGAGGCGCACCCCACGCCCGAACAACTGGATGATCTCTGACCCCTTGTTCTTGCCAATATTCAGCAAGCCCATGGTACTGACGCGCCATGAACTCCAGCCTTCGGTGAACTTCTTGACACCAATCAGGATATTGATGGCGGAACGACTGGTATTGATGTCGCGGAACAATGACCCGGCGAATACTTTATCGCTCACGGTGAAATGAGGCCGCTCCAGCTTACTCCGCTCATCTTCCAGCAATTTGCAGAGCTTGCCGGTATCGCCGACATTGATCACTGCGAAATAATCTTTGGCATCACCGACCCGTAGACCGATTTCACCGTCTGTGCCTTTCAGCTCTTCAACATGCAGCAGACCACCGATGGCGGTATTGAAAATAGCGCTGCGTAAATCCTGATACAGTTCTGCCGCGCTGCGCTGGTGATACTGGCTGACGATGTAACTGAAACGCTCGTGGAATACGCGCTGGTTTTGCCTGTTCAGCAGGCTATCGCGCCCGTGCAATAACGCATCCAGATAACCTTCTACGGCTTTACGCTGCTGTTCGCTCAGGAAGTCCGCCAGAAAATGGACAATCAGGGAAATATCGCTTTGCTGTTCATCCAGATCTTTGCCTGTGACCGTGCCACCGACAAACAGGCACAGCGGGTTATCCAGCAAGTAGGGTTTAATCTGTACCGCCTGATCCTGAAACAGCAAACGCTGCTGGAAAAACGCCAGCAAACAGCCGGTCAGGTACAAATCCTGTGATTCTGCCAGCGCTTTGCTTTCCAGATTGAGGATATGGAAATCCTTGCCGAAGCCGTCGTTGTAGAAATAGCGGTAGGAATAATCCAGCAGGATGCACTTGGCGTAGAGCTGGGTCAGGCGCTGTTGCTGGCTGGGCGCGTCTTTCTCGCCTTTCGGTTTGGTCGTGGACGCCGCTGCTATCGCCTGCTCGAAGGTGGCGGAATATTCATAGGAAAAACCGTTTTCACAAAGCTGTTCACGCTTGTCCAACCACTCTTCACCGCTGGCTCCCCGGTGGCCTTCATCCACCAACACCAGATTTTTGCCTTCAAAATTACCCACGGCAACGGTAGTATCGCCATCCTTGTCCTTGAGTTGGTGGATGTGCAGAATTTGCACCCCGAAACCCAATGTGCCCTGCTGCGACTGACGGTTTTTGCTGTAGAAGTCAGCGCTGATGCCGGAGTCCAGCAACTCGCGTTGATGTTGCTCGGACAGCCGCGCATTGGGAGTCAGCAGAATCACCTGCTCAATCTCGCGCTGCTTGTTGTGCTGTTTCAGGTAGTGCTGGGTTTGCAGGAGATTGACATGCATCAGCAGGGTTTTGCCTGCCCCTGTTGCCATCCAGAACGCTAACTTGTTGAGATCCGATGGCTGATATGGCTCGATTTTGAGCTTTTTGTCCAGATTCAGATTGAAGCTGTGCAGGTGGGCATTCAGTTCTTCACAGAAAACATCACGGTCTTTCCAGTAGCGATCCTGATAGATTTCGTTGAACAACAAGGCCATGTACTGGAAGTACAGCGGGTAGAGGCTTTGCCCGGAATGGTTGCGTTTTTCGCTGATCTTCTTCCAGTGGCTCACGATATTCAGGTCGTAATCACGTAGCTGCTCATCACGGATACGGCGGCTACGCTGCGGGATGGCTTCGGTCAGGCGCACGTAAAAACGGCTGTTGCCGTCTTCAGTGAAACCGCTGAGTTCTTTGTGGTGCAAGGCTTCGGAAAGATCGGTGAATTGCGTCACCCCGAATTGCTGGAGTAGCCAGTCGTTTAACACCAGTTGGCGGGGAAAATCACTCATGGTTGCGCTCCTTGACCGCCTAACGACTCCAGCCACCGTAGCCATTCGTTGAAATTCGGGCATTGTTCACGGATAGTTTGCAGACCAATCTCTGCGGCAATGATGACACCATGACCATCTTTGTCATAG
>JBEUIR010000272.1:0-3624 GCA_040415395.1 Candidatus Thiothrix namsaraevi | reverse complement strand
GGGCTGGCTCCTACCGGGGAATCGGTCTTTGTAGGAGCCAGCCCCGCTGGCGATTCCCCCACCATTACCTCCCCGTCAAACGGAACCAAGGTTTCAAACAGCCGCTCAATGCTACGCCGCTGACTATCATCTTTCGCCAACACCGTTTGCAGCAAACCCAGCAATGCCTCTCGTGACAAATTGGGCGCACGGCTAAACACCGCTTGCAAACGCTGTAATTCCGCCGCACCGACCGCGATGCCACGCAAGCGCATGTGTTCCAGCAGAATGTCGAGACTGGGGGAATGCTGCATTAGCCTAGATGCCCATAATCCGTATGATCTTTAATCAAGCACATCAACGCAGGCAAATCCTTCAATGCCACACTATCCACCAACGCTGCCTTGCTTACGCCTTGCGCCGATAGCACACTCAACCACAGCAACAGTTCCGCCGCCCCCGGCTTTTTGCTCAAACGCGGGATGTCGCGAATTTCATTGAAACGCTTCAAGGCAGCCTCACGAGTTTCCGCCAACAAGTGCGGAAACTGGCTTTGCCAGGCATTCATGATCTCCAACAACAAATCCTTGTCCAGCGCAATGTGATGCACCATACAACGCCGCAAAAACGCATCCGGCAAACGCCGCTCGCCGTTACTGGTAATAATGATAATCGGCGGCGCACCCTTGCGGCTGACATACTCACCCTTGTGGAACGGGTGCTCAAAGCGGCTCTGATCGAGTTCCTGCAACAAATCATTCGGAAAATCACGCGGTGCTTTGTCAATCTCATCAATCAGCAATACACATTCCGTCGTGCTGTCATACGCCTGCCACAACGCCCCCGGTTTCAAATACCGCCGCTGCGAACGCGGGTCGGAAGAAAACGTAGGAGCCTGCCCCGCAGGCGATTCCCCAACCAATTCCCCCCCATGCCGCGCCACATACGCATCCCGCAAATACGCCACTGCATCAAAGTCATAACGCATATCCGCCGCCTGACTGTTGGAATGCACTTGATAAGCAAACAGCGGAATCTTGAAAAACCGCTTAATAAACCACGCCACCTGTGTCTTGCCCGTCCCCGGCTCACCAGTCAATAACAACGGCACTCGCGCCGCCAACGCCGCATTGATGGCAGTTAGCAACGCCGCCGAAGGCCGGAAACGTTCCGCCGACTTATCCAAATCGCGTTCATTGGCAATCGTTGCCGTCGCCGCCAACGCCTGCGTTTTTCCCGGTAAATGTTCCGCATCGTGGCGTTGCCAGTCGCTGGGTTTATTGATGATGTGGAAAGTGTCATTCATGGCTTGAGGTATTCCTGATAATCGCGTTGATACTGTTTCCAGATCAGGTTAACGGTGGTTTCAAACAACCCGCCGGTTTGTGCGGCAACCCATTCGGCGAATGCCCAAGGGTCGATCTTATGGGCTGGTAGCTTGAGTTCGTTGTACCAGTAACGCTGGTTGGATTCGAGGAAATCGTTGATTTCATCGGCTTCCAGTTTGCTAAGCGCATCTTTGAGGATAATCGGCACCATCGGGCAGGCTGGAAACGTGCGCAGGTTACGCAACTCTTTGTTGACACTGGCCTGTACCGATTGGGCATGGCGTTCATCGTGGACTTCCAAGCAAAAGGCATTGATGAGGATGGCTTTTTCCAACTTAACTGGGGTCAAATACTGACGCATGGACGTTCCCCATGTATCCAGCCAACCAGAGACTGCTGCTTCCTGACCTTCCTCAACTCGAAACAGCCAATTCAGGGCGATACAGCATTCTTGATTGCTCAGCCCGCGCCGCTTCAGTTCCCTGTTGAAAATGACTTCTGGGTATTCACTGCCATGCAAAATGCCTTCACTGATCGCCACTTCCAGTACATCGAGTGCATCTTCATCCGCAGCAATTGTGATGTGGAAATAATATTGCACGACCGTCAGGCTATTTTTCGGGTCATCGTATTGCAAACGCTGCCTGATTTGTTCGGGTACATCGTGCGGGCAGGCTTTGGCATCACCCGTCACCGCGTAAGTAGTCAACGGAATATGCTGGCTCGAATGCCGTTGGATACTGCCCGCCATTTGGTCTTTCAAGGCTACGCGCCCCAGCATGACTTTCAGCAACGCGGCGCGGAACTGACGCGCCCGTTTTTGCTGGCTTCCAGCAACCTGCAATTGCGGGGTTTTGCCGTTCATCCACACAAAGCTTTGCATTCTTTGGCGAGGATGCAATGCCTGTTGCGCAATCAAGCCACTCAAATCGCCGTTGTTGGCTGTCCGTTCCATAACTTCGGACAGGTTCTTTTCCAGATCAGCCCAATTGCTATCCTTTCTGCTGAAGGTGCATTGAATCCACACCAAGCGGGATTCCTGCACCAACAGATGCGGGTAGTGTTCCAGCCCTTTGCCCTGACCAATCACGTTGATAATCACCACCGGCTGTATCCCAGCATCTGCAATCCACTCACCCAGGGTTTGCAGGGAAAGCGACGCTTCACCATCCGCCCCACTATCGAGTTGCAATTGCTCACCCTCAAAACGCGCGTAGATGTACAGCAGGTCAGGTTGATGCAAACGCAGTTCGCGGCGCAGTGATTGCGGCGTTTTAATGCGCGGAACCAGACCCTGAATATCCAGATAGGCTTCCAAATAATTTTCCACCAAGGAACAATGCTTATCCACCACAATGCCTTGCTGGTTAGCGGGAATCACCAATAGCGGGGTATGCGGGGCAAGCGTGCTAAACCCCGGCAAACGGCTACGCCCTGCCCCAGTTTCCACCACCCACCCAGAATCCAGCAACGGTTTACCCGTTTGCGGATGCGGTAAGCGATGCCAAGGCAACATGGCAAGCTCAGGGGCATCGGTCAAAATACGTACCCGACCTTTGATACCGTCTATTGCTTGCTCACCCAGCAACCAAGCCGCCAGTGGTAGCAACTGTTCCGGCGTCGCGTCAATACCCGGCAGTTCGGCACAAGGCAATGTGCGAAGGTTGCGTCCATCATCCTCCGCTTGCAACTCATTACCCTTCCGCGTCAATACCCACGACAACCAAACATCATACCCCTCACGCTGCTCCCCCGTAGGAGCCTGCCTTGCAGGCGATTCCTTCCCCGTTTCAATAAAATCTGAAGAATCGCCAGCAGGGCTGGCTCCTACTGGGGAAAGATTGCCGAGGGCATCGGTGATAATGGCATCCATCTGCTTGACATCATCGTAAACATACTCGCGGTAGTTGAAAGTGCGGATAGCTTCTGGCAATTCGATCCGCTCAGAACGCGCCCCCGGATAGACAGGCAAGATAGGGAAACGCTTACCATCGTTTTTATCCCCCAGATGGCGGTCAAGTGCTATGCCAATTTCGTAGTCCACATAGGCGCGTATTGGCTCACGTGGCATGAACAATAGGAAGGCACAAGTATCAGCATGGTTGATGTATTTGGCGAACTGGTTGGTATACTGAACACCGTGCTCAAGATTAGTTTTGTCCAACCACACTTGCAGATTATGGGTTTGAGCCAATGGACGCTTTACCAATGCTTCCGCAAAACGCAGCAGCTCCGGCTTATCGGTGCTGTTGTGGCTTAGAAAAATGTAACGAGGTTTGGTCATGTCAGAATCCGGGACGAGGGGCAACCCCAAAAG
>JBEUIR010000271.1:0-3635 GCA_040415395.1 Candidatus Thiothrix namsaraevi | reverse complement strand
GTCATGCTAGAAGCCAGATGCCATCAAGGTAACACCCTGCGCAAAGGGCGTATCTCCATTCCCCAGCAAGTCTATTCGATTACGATTGTGACCCGTGAACGTGTCCCTGTGTTTGCGGAATGGCACGCCGCCCGTAGTCTGATTCAGGTATTGCGTGAACATGACATCAATGGTGATGCGCAAACTTTATGTTTTGTAGTGATGCCGGATCATCTGCACTGGCTGATGCAGCTTGGCAACCGCAAAACCTTGTCGGCTACGGTACAAAGCGTGAAATCCCTCACCAGCAAATGTTGTGGCTGGTCGATTTGGCAACGTGGGTTTCATGATCGGGCAATTCGGCAAGGGGAAGACATAACTACGGTAGCGCGTTACATCATCAACAATCCGGTGCGGGCGGGATTGGTGGAGAGTGTCCGGGAATATTCGCATTGGGATGCGGTGTGGGTGAAGGGGGATAAATCGTGATGGTGGGGGATGGGATTGTTGGCGGGGAGAATTTAGGATAATCGCCAGGAAAAGAGTGGGTGTCGCGGAAAGAAATCGTGGGAAGGCATCGCCTGCATGGCAGGCTCCTACGGGGATGCATTCTTAACACAATCGTAGGAGTGAGCCATGCTCGCGATTCCCCATTCTCAGCGAGCAGGTAATGGGAGGCCGCAAACAACACGAAAACCGAGATTGAAGTTACGGCCGTCGCGCGTGAGGTTGTCACGGTTGGACGAGCGCAGGGAGTCAGGATAGGCGAGCCACGAACCCCCGCGCCACACACGCCGACCACAGTCGGCGTTACTTTCCCATGCTGTGCCATCGGTAGGCGCATCAGTGTAATTGTCATGCCAGCAGTCCTGCGTCCATTCCCACACATTGCCGTGCATATCCTGCAAACCCCATTGGTTAGGCTTAAAACTCCCCACCGGGGCAGTCTGTTTATTATCCCACTCACTGCCACAACCATCACAATTGGCGTTGTTCTTACCGATGTCATCACCCCAGAAATAATCCGTCGTCGTCCCCGCCCGTGCCGCATATTCCCATTCCGCCTCTGTCGGCAAACGGCAACTCAACCCCTGCCCGTTGCTCTCAGACAACCAGTTCACATAGCCTTGCGCATCATCCCACGACACATTGATCACCGGGCGGGTATCACGCCCCCAATCTGAATCACTGGGCTTTTCCTTGCCTTTTACGGCTGCCACATAAGCATCGTATTGGGCAAACGTGACCTCTGTGGCACTCATCCAAAAGTCATAACCGATATTGACGGTATGCACTGGCTTTTCGTCATCAGCACCTTTGTCACTGCCCATCTGAAAACTGCCTTGCGGAACCGGCATCAGTTTCATACCCTGCGGCAATTCAAGGCTTTGCATTTCTGCGGCGAACCCCATCAGGCGTGGCTTTCCTTTGAGTGTCGCCCCATCTTGTAAGCTATCAGCATCCTGCACCCCCGGCTTCGCCAATTTTTCCAGCAATTTCTCAGGTGTCATTTGCAAGCGGGTAATATGCTCACCCTCTACTGGCAAACCTCCAGCATCCTGCACCACGTACACCCACTGCACATTAGACAACCCCTGCCATTGCTGTTGAATACCCGCCAGATGTTTACGCCAGTCCTCACCCAGCAACACCTGATCAGCCGTGCCATTATCCAGCAGCTTCGCCGCCAACCGCCGCGCATCCGCATCCGTCGCCGGATACCCAATCACCGCCACCGACAGCACAGGCCAACCCGCCACCGTAGGGCGTTCCGGCTTGCCATTTTCACCCGCCAACCACAACTCCACCCCATCCGCTGTCCCCCCCTTTGCAAAAGGGGGGTTAGGGGGGATTTCCCGCGCCAAGCGGCTCTCGCGCTCCCACTTTACCCACACAATTTCATCATCATGGGTTTCCTGCGGCTTAATCCACCCGCCTTTGGCAGTCCCCAGCAACAAATCATCACCCACCCATTGCTGGATTTTTTCGGGCGGTTCGGCGGAATTCCATTGCGGTTTCACCTGCACAGCCACTGGCATCAACGCCCACACACTCCCCACGAATCCCGCCAAGGTCAGACCCGCCAGCACCCCCATCAAGATTCCAGTCGCCTTATCCAACCGCAACGGCAGATTCTGCGCCTTGCCCCCAAACCCCGCCGCCAACAACTGCTTACGGGTTGTTGCTGCCAAATCCCCCCAACGCAACGGCAAACGTATCCATTTATCCTTGACCGTTGACAATTCCGGCCAATCCAAACACCCATACGCCCCCAGCTTACGCTCCACCTCCTTGCGCAAATCCGCATGGCTGTGCAGGTCATAAAGCTGTTCGGCGGAAACCCTCACCCCAACCCCTCTCCCAGAGGTAGAGGGGCTTAAGAAAGAAACCACAGCATTATATTTTTCTTGCTCCCCCTCTACCTCTGGGAGAGGGGGCTGGGGGGTGAGGGTCTCCCACAACCCCAACAACGCCACATCCAACGCCAACAACCGCTGCCTTCTCGATTCCTTCCAAGGTCTTTCCGGTGTTTCCCGCGCCCCCAATTCCCGATCCATTTCCGCATAACGCCGCGACCAGAATGCCAATGCCCGTGCCACATCCGCATTCCCTGCCCGTGCCAATTGCGCAAACTCCTGCAACAAGCCGCGCCGCTCCTGGGCAAAGTCAAACCCCGTGCCACTTTCCCGCGCATAACGTTTCAAGCTGTGATATTGCCAGGCACAATCCAACCGCAACGCCTCATGCAAAGCGCGGATTTCAGCCTCCATCAGCGGGCGTTCCGGCACAGCGCAAGCCAATGCCCAACGGTGCAACTCATCCAACGGGCAAACATTCCCCAGCGTCTCACGCTGCCCACCTTGCCGCGCCAACCAGCCGGAAACTTCCTGCGGTAACAAGCATTCCAGCGCATACGGCTTGAACTGGCGGCACAATTCCCCCGGCTGCGGGCTGCAATCCACCATGCACAAATTCGCCCAATGCCCCAACAAGCGCAAAGTAGCGTGCTTTTCATCGGCGTGCGCTGCTTCCATCTGCGCAAGGCTGGTTTGGTCACACAGCACCACCACCAGCGGCTGGTTTTCCGGGTATTCGTGCCGGGTTGACCACAACACTTCCGCCTGCGGGCTAAGCACCCGTGCGGGCAAACCGTGGAAATAACCACGCTGCACAAAAACATTCACTGCCTGCAACGTGCCAGAGATTTCATCCGCCAGCCGCGATAAGTCAGGGTTAGTGCTGCTTTGATCCTGCCACAACCACACCTCACGTTCACGGCTGGCAGTACGGAAATGGATGCTGGGCAAACCACTACGCGCGGTTTCTGCTACGCTGCGCTCAATGTCGAGGCGGTTGAGCGGTTGTTCACTCAGGTAATGGCTAATTCCCCAACCCATCTCGCGGCGTGCTTCACTGCCAAGCAAGTGATAATCCGGCAAACCTTGTAACGGTGGCAGGTGAAACTTCCCTCGGTGGCGGATAAGCGGCGGTTGCGGCTGACGCACACGGGTACGCAACAACGCCTGATGCAGCAGCCACACCAAGCCGAGTCCTGCACCGAGCAGCAATGCCAGTGGCGGCAACATCCGCTCAAATGGGGAAATGGATTCCACCTTGGTGATCGTCGGACTCCACAGTTCAATGCTATCGACCAG
>JBEUIR010000270.1:0-3644 GCA_040415395.1 Candidatus Thiothrix namsaraevi | reverse complement strand
ATTGTATCAGGACTATAATTTTTTTCAATGAACATGGTGTGTTTGCGGAATCTTTCATCCCTACTTGCACCACAGCCGCCATCCCGCTAGATTGCAAGGCAAATTGAACGTCCACCCGAAAAGGTACTCGACCTGCTATGAAAACTATCCTGATCCTCTATTACAGCCGCCACGGTTCTGTCAGCCAAATGGCGCAATACCTTGCCCGTGGTGCCGAAAGTGTCGCGGATAGTGAAGCGATGTTACGCACTGTGCCGGAAATCTCCGAAGTCTGCGAAGCTGTTGCCGACACCATCCCCGCCAGTGGCGCACCCTATGTCACGTTGGATGATTTGAAGCAATGCGATGCATTGGCGCTAGGCAGCCCCGGTCGTTTCGGCAATATGGCGGCTCCGTTGAAATATTTCCTCGAAAAAACCAGTAGTTTGTGGTTGTCTGGCACACTCACGGGCAAGCCTGCGGGCGTTTTTACGTCAACCTCTAGCTTGCACGGTGGTCAGGAAAGTACCTTACTGTCGATGATGTTGCCGCTCTTGCACCACGGAATGCTCATCACCGGCTTGCCATATTCTGATGCGGATTTAATCAGTACCCAAAGCGGTGGTACGCCGTATGGCCCGACCCACGTTTCCGGCAGTGACAGCAACCGCCCGCTGACGGATGAAGAAAAACGCCTGTGTTTTGCCCTCGGCAAGCGCTTGGCACAACTGGCACAGCAACTATGAATAAACTCGCGCTGTGGCGTAACCTGACCTTATTCAGCCTATTGGGGTTGATTGGTCTGATTATTGTCTGGAATAGTTTGCTTGCCAATGTGCAACACGTGCCGCTGTGGCTGGAAATTCCGTTGTTGATTGCCCCCTTGGTATTGCTGGTGCGCGGCATTTGGCAGGGAAATGCGCAAACCCATGTGTTCGCGGTGTTAATGTCCTTGCTTTACCTGATGCTGGGGATTTGGGTGGTGTTAGACCCACAGGAACGCCTGTACGGTTACGCACTGATTTTCCTCAGTGTGGGTTTATACGCGGGAGCCTTCATGAGCGCTAAAATCCTTGGCAAACGCAACACAGGGGATGCCGCATGATGCGTATTGGGCATGGTTTCGACGTACACGCATTTACCACAGGTGATCATCTGGTCTTGGGCGGGGTAAGTATTCCGCATACTCATGCATTCAAGGCGCATTCGGATGGCGATGTGTTGTTGCACGCGATTTGTGACGCGCTGCTTGGTGCGCTGGCATTGGGTGACATTGGGCAACATTTCCCCGATACCGCAGCCGAATACGCCAATATTGATAGCCGGATTTTGTTGCGTCACGTGGTCGGGTTGGTGCGCAGCAAAGGTTATCGTGTAATCAATCTGGATAGCACTATCATTGCTCAATCGCCTAAAATGGCACCGCATATTTTGACCATGCGCGAACACCTTGCGGCTGATTTGGGCTGTGAGCTGGGGCAGGTCAATGTGAAAGCAACGACAACTGAAAAATTAGGTTTCACCGGGCGTAAAGAGGGCATTGCCGCCCATGCCGTGGTGTTATTAGGAGCAAACCATGATTGAAAAATTAACCGATGAAGCGCTGGCAGTTATTCTGGAAGGTTTGCCGGGTTGGGTGTTACGCGATAATAAATTGCACCGTGTGCTGACCTTTGCCGATTTTGTGGAAGCTTTCGGCTTTATGTCGCAAGTGGCATTAGTGGCGGAACGCATGAACCATCACCCAGAGTGGTGCAATGTGTACAAAACCTTAGCCATCAGCCTGACCACTCACGATGCAGGCGGCATTACCCACCGCGATATTGAATTGGCGCAAACCATCAACCGTTTGGCGGGCTATCCTGCGTGAGTGTTGCCAATGCATCAGCGGCAACGTCGCGCACTTCGGTTTCCTGATCGTGCAAACAGGCTTGTAAAAACGGAATTGCTGTGGCATCAGCACTTAAGCCCAAGTAATGGCAGGCATCTGAGCGGATCGTAACATCAGGGTGTTGTGTTAACTTCCCCAATGTTGCCACCACGCTTTTGAGCAGTTCTGAGCCTGCAAGGTCTTCCATCACCACGCCAATGCCGATGCGGGTACTCAATGCGGTGGCAGGGTTCCCCAGCAATGCCAGCACGACTTGCAATGTGGCGGGTTCGCGTTGGATACGTTCAGTGACTTCTGCGGCGCGTCCGGTGGCGAGTTGTGCGTTAAATAGCAGGTCGATTTCATGCTCTTCCAGCATCCAACGAGGAAAAGTACGCCAGTGATTGTTTGCCATGTTTATGCCTGTGAAGGTTTAAGGTAATTCATGTCCCAATGCATTATTGCCCAATCCCAACACGTGCGGATACTGGAAAATTCATGAGCATCGGGGCAAGGTTGTTGGAGAAACCGCAGGGCAGTCACCAAAGTTTGCAAGCGTTCGCTGGTGTTGAGTGCGGGGGCAAGGTTTTGTTTACTCAACTTTTGCCCGAATTCGTTTAATACCAACGGCACATGCGCGTAATCTGGCTGTGGTAAACCCAGTAATTGTTGCAGCCAGATTTGACGCGGTGTGTTGTCCAACAAGTCCGCACCGCGTACCACTTGATTTACCCCTTGAAATGCATCATCCACCACGACCGCCAGTTGGTAAGCAAACAAACCATCGGCGCGTAGCAACACAAAATCGCCTACTTCACTCGCTAAGCGCTGGCAATATTCGCCTTGAATGGCATCGTTGAAACAAATGGGATCATCGTGGGTGCGCAAACGTATGGCTGGCAACGTTGGCAAACCTTTGCGGGAACGGGTACAGGGGTAGGTGTGTGTTTGCAAGACGGCAAGTGCGGCGTGATAAGCATCTTGGCGCTGACTTTGGTAAAGGATTTCACCATCCCATTCAAAACCATAGTCGGCTAAGGTTCGGATAATAGCATTCGCCGCACCGGCTTGTTCACGCGGTTTATCGAGATCTTCGATGCGCAGTAACCAGCGACCTTGCGCTTGCCGCGCCGCCAGATAACTGGCGGTGGCAGCAACCAGCGAACCAAAATGCAATGGCCCCGTGGGGGAGGGGGCGAATCTGCCAATGGTTAGCAAGGCTTAGCGCCTTTAGACCGCCATTTGCTTTTCCTTGATTTCCTGCGTGGTTTTGCAGTCGATGCAAAGTTCAGCCGTGGGGCGAACTTCCAGACGCTGCAAACCAATTTCGACCCCGCACGCATCGCAGTAGCCGTAGTCATCGTCATCGACCCGCGCAATGGTTTTCTCGATTTTGCGGATCAATTTGCGTTCACGGTCACGGGCGCGAAGCTCCAGGGCGAATTCTTCTTCCTGAGTAGCGCGGTCAGCCGGGTCAGAAAAGTTGGTGGCGTCTTCTTTCATATGATCGACGGTGCGATCCACTTCTTCCATCAGGGATTTTTTCCAAGCAACCAGTATTTGACGAAAATGCGCCAGTTGCTTTTCGTTCATGTACTCTTCACCGGGTTCGGGGATGTAGGGTTCGATACCTTCGACAGGTAAAGCAGATCTTGTTTTCAGGTAGCTTACATTATCAGTTGCCATTGTTATCTCCAACAGTGAGTGGCGATGGTCAGTTATTTTGCTGTGGAAACGTTTTTCGTTTTAACACTGACCAGCAATTTACGCGGGGCAGATTATAGCTGAATTGTTC
>JBEUIR010000269.1:0-3647 GCA_040415395.1 Candidatus Thiothrix namsaraevi | reverse complement strand
CAGATTAGCTTCGGTATCCACATCGGTCATGGCATTCAAGTAATGGATGTCATAACCGTGCAATGCCGCTACCCATTGTTGCAACGTGTCATCCTGACCGTATTGCACGGCTGTCCAGCGGCTAAGTGGCACGGGCGTATTGCCCCCAAACAAATAAAAGCCACCATCCCGTGCTGGCCCAATCACTAACGTATTTTGGCGCAAGCATTGTGCGGCATCCCGCAAATTACTCACCGAATTCTGTGGGCTATCCATCCCCACCAACAGCACCGCATCATGCGTGTGTAACAGTGTGCTGTACACATAATGCATACGCTCACCCAGCCCACCCTCGCTGGTATGTAAGCGTTGCATGAAACGGCTTTGCCATAGCGGATGCGCCAGCCCCTGCCGTTCACCGACTGCCCAATAAGCGGATAAGCTGATCCCCTGCGCCGCAAAGTCGGGTACTGCCTGCGCCAACAACGCTTCATTCGCCGCTTTCGCCAAATGAAAAAAAGTGTCAGCTTGCACCCGCCCCAAGGTGGCTGCCAGCCGGGTCTTGACGGGTGACAGGTCGGGGGTTTTCACGAAAACAGCAATGGCAACTTTCATCGTTTATGTCCGGCGGCGTTGTTTTAACAGGGTCTTAAACTCTGGCCATGCCTGTTTTGCCCAGAGGGAAACATGCAGTGCAGTGGTTTTCAGCCAGCCGTGTTGCGCGTACTTGCGAGCACTGGTCAGGAGTGCAGTGCCGGTACATTTGAGTTGCATCCCCTGCTGCAAGGCGTGCCAGACCAGTACATGATCTTCACCCATGCGCACATCTTCGGGATAAGCACCGATGCGGATAAAATCTTGTTGTCGCAGACACAGTGCCTGATCACCAAACGGATTACGCAGCCAGTGCGAGCGTATCCACACCCCGATGGCGTTTAATCCCATCAGCGGATGACCATAAAAGCGCAAGTTGAAATAATGCAAGGCGTGGGGGAAGCGTTGCATCGACTTCAGCAAGGAAGCCACATGCTGCGCTTGCAGGCGTGAATCGGCATGAACAAACCACAGGTATTCGCCCTGCGCCAGACTTGCCCCCGCATTCATCGCGGTGGCGCGGCTATGCCCCGCCTGCACCGTGCGAACTTGCTGCTGCAAAGCGGGCGAATAAGTGCTTAACTGCTGGTTGATCGCCGTCAAGTCGGACGCTGCCGCCGCCAGGAACAGGATTTCGGTATCCGTTAACGCCGCTTGCGCTGCCAATGCTGCGAGATCTTCCAGCAATACTTGCCAGCTCGTATCAGCGGGGGCTAGCGGTATAATAATGGATAGCTTGCCCGTTGACATCAAAGCAACGACCCACCGCAGGAACTCCCCGCGCCCGCCGTACAACCAAAGCAATGATTCGCCACCACAATATCCTGGGTAATCTCATCCAGATGATTAATCGCCATCACCTGACGCGCCTGCCCAGCTACCGGCATTTCCAGCATTTGGTTAAAATCACAATCATAAATTTGCCCGTCAAAACCGACCGAAATTAGGTTCGTACACATGACTCCCTGTGCCGCACTCAGGTTAAAATTATCCAGCAATAACTGCATATACGCCGCCAATTCACCATCACGTTCCAAAACATGGCGGTAGCGTTTGATCGGCATATTGGTAATGGTAAACAACTGATTAAATTCAATGCCGAAATCATCGAACAGACGCTGTTTGTAGTCATGCTGTAATGCATGTTGATTCGGTGGCAGGAACGCGCCGCCGGGGTTATACACCAGATTCAACACCAGACCACTGCCTGCTTTACCGTAACCCAAGCTATTCAGTAGCCGTAAACCCTGAATGCTTTTATCGAAAACAAAGCGCCCGCGCTGCGCTTCCACGTTTTCTTTGGTATAGCAGGGCAGCGATGCCACAATCTCTACCCCTTGTTGTGCCAGAAATTCAGCCGTATCTGCTTGCCCCGGTTCATACAACACCGTCAGATTGCAACGGTCGATAACCTTGCGCCCTAGCTTGCGGATTTCAGACACAAAATAACGAAAATGCGGATTCAATTCCGGTGCGCCGCCGGTAATATCCACGGTGTGTACAGCCGGTGCGGTACGCAATAAATCCAGCAAGCGTTCCAGGGTAGGCAATGCCATATTGTCGGGATGTTTGGGGCCTGCCTCGACATGGCAATGGTGGCAAGCCTGATTGCAACGTTTGCCAATATTCACTTGCAGCGTGGTGATGTTAGGGCGTTTTAATGGCAGATTTTCTGCCGCCAAGCGTTGTGCAAAAGCATTCGGTTGCATTTAATGTCTTCTCCATGTATGGAATTTTTCTAGCCAGTTCAGCACCGTTGCGGGGGCATGTGCCCGCTTCCAGTTACCTGCCGCGTATTTATTGGCTTCACTCATGGTCGGGTAAATATGAATCGTGCCGAGAATTTTATTCAGACCGAGCTTGTATTTCATCGCCAGTACAAACTCTGGGATTAAATCCCCCGCGCCTTTACCCATGATCGTGACCCCAAGAATCGTATCCTTACCCGGTACGGTGAGGACTTTCACCAGACCATGATCAGCACTGTCGGCAATCGCTCGATCCAGATCATCAATGCCGTAGGTGGTGACTTCATAAGCAATTCCCTGCTGTGTTGCCTCTTTTTCATTTAAGCCGACCCGTGCCACTTCAGGGTCAGTAAACGTCGCCCAAGGAATCACCCGATAATCCACCTTGAAACGTTTCACACTGCCGAACAAGGCATTCACACTGGCAAACCATGCCTGATACGCGGCAACATGGGTAAATTGATAAGGGCCGGTCACATCACCGACGACATGAATATTCGGGAAATTGGTCGCCAGAAATTCATTGGCGGCCAACGTGCCGCGTGCGGTCAGCTCCACACCCAAGGTTTCCAAACCAAAGCCGCTTACATTCGCTTGCCGCCCTAACGCCACTAACACCTTATCGAACACCAGTTGTTTGGTTTGCCCTTGCGCTTCACACACCATGAACTGCTGGTCGTTTTCGCGGCGGAATTCCAAGGCTTTATGCCCGGTCAACACCGTGATGCCATCGGCTGCAAACTGTTGGCGTACCTGCGCGGCAACCTCATCATCTTCACGAATCAAAATTTGCGAAGCCATTTCGACCAAGGTGACTTGACTGCCGAGGCGGGCAAACGCCTGTGCCAGCTCACAACCGATTGGCCCACCGCCCAGCACCAATAAGCGCGTGGGTTGTTCCTGCAATTCCCAGAGCGTATCACTGGTCAGGTAGTCTACGGTGTCCAACCCCTTAATCGGTGGAACCAGTGGTCGCGCTCCGCTGGCGATAATGATATTGCGCGTGGTCAACGTCTCACCATTCACCTCAACGCGGTAAGGGTCAATAATCCGCGCCGCGCCTTCGATCACCTTCACCCCCAAGCCGGTATAACGCTCGATGGAATCATGCGGTTCGATTTTGCTAATGACCTGTTTCACCCGCGCCATCACGTCAGCAAAATCAAATTCCGCTTCCATGCGTTTAATGCCGTATTGTGCAGAATGCTTGGCTTCGCTCAATGCCTTAGCGGTGCGAATTAACGCCTTGCTGGGAACACAGCCGGTATTTAAGCAATCGCCCCCCATTTTATGTTTTTCAATTAAGGTAACTTTGGCTTTCACTGC
>JBEUIR010000268.1:0-3662 GCA_040415395.1 Candidatus Thiothrix namsaraevi | reverse complement strand
TGGTATTCTCCAGTGCATCAAACAAGCCGTCGATCACGTTATCCTTACCCGCAAACAGTGCATCGGGGCCACCCGTGTGTAAACTGGTAAAGGGAGCTTCATACAGTGCGTTGGCTTCCATAATCCCGCGAGCGGTCAGTTGTTCGATGATCATTTCAATGAAGCGTATTTGTGCTGGGGTCAGGCTTTTGTCATGCAGGAATTGTGAAAAGGCTGCGTGTGCTGCGCTGTGATCCATCCCCACCATACTACGCACGAAATGCGGGAGCGAAGGGGCTTCATGGCGGGCTAATAAATCTGAAAACAAGGCATTCCCTTCATCTTCACCGATCTGGATCAAGGTGGTTTCCAAGCCTTGCAAATCCGTTGCAGTCAGTGCCTTGTTGGTACGTAGCCGATGAATCACAAGGCTATCCAGATGGGAACGCAAGTAATCTTTGACCTTTTTATCGTACTGGGTACTGGTCATTTTCGGCATGTCAAAGGGTGCATCCTTTTTAATGTCCAAAATCTCGTCTTTGAAGTTGGTGTAGACAATCTTGCGCTCTCGCTTATCAATGAATGGCACGAGCGCACGTAGGCGAATGCGTAAATCTTCCAAAATGTCAGCGTTAATGCCCTCCCAAAACGTTGGTTCCTGCAAGGCTTGCAAATAGCTGATTTGTGTTTTGACAGTGGGGATATTGGTTTTTTCTTCCAGTCGTATGGCAATGTCCAACACTTTGCGGCGGTGCGTTTCAAAGGTTCTGGCATCGCCTTGCAGCAGTGCGACTTGCATCCGTAATACGTTGAGATCGAACATCCGCGATTCAACGTCATCGGCTTCTGGCTGGAAAGGTAACTGCGCCACTTGTTGGTGCAAGGTTTGGCAATCTTCCTCGCTGAGTTTGTCCCAATTGGCGCGTTCCTGAAAACGTTCTACTGCACGGGTGTGTTGGCGCACGATGAAATTATCGCGGTTCATCGCGGCAACGGCGTTGAATAGCCCGTTTTTCAAGGTGTTTAGTAGCGAAGTGTTTCCTTCAGCGATGCTCCCTTCGACTCCGCTCAGGGAACGGGGCGTGTTCGTTGGCTGAGCGGAGTCGAAGCCAGAAGCCTGTAACGCTGCCAGCAATTGCACCCGTGTTTGGAACAGGCGCGAACCTAATGAAGCACTCGTCCCCGCTTCAATGCCTTGCGGTTTTTCGCGGAAGAAATCGAAGTTGAAACAGAAATCAAAAATGCGGAAATCCTGTTTGTCTTCACCCGGCGCGAATAGATCAGGGCATAAGCGTGTGCCGCGTCCGATCATTTGCCAGAATTTGATGCGTGAGTAAACGGGTTTGAAAAACACCAGATTTAGCACTTCTGGTACATCAATGCCGGTGTCGAGCATATCCACCGAAATGGCAATGTGCGGGGCTTTATCTACCACCGAGAAATCATCAATCAGGCTTTGGGCGTACTTCACTTCATTGTCGATAATGCGGGCAAAATGGCCTGCGTGTTCCGGGTAATGGTGATTGAAGCGTGACTCAATGAATTGCGCGTGTTTGTGGGAGCGGGCAAAAATAATGGTTTTGCCGAGCCGATCACCGCCCGCGACTTTATGCCCATGTTCCATCAGGTGTTTGAGTACCTTGTCAGCGGTGTCGATATTGAATAGCCACTGATTGATGGCGGTGGCATTCACTTTTTTGGGCATACGCTCACTGCCATCCGCATTATCACCCCAGTCGGTGCTCTCCCATTCTTCCTTTTCTTCCTCTGACAGCGAGTCGTAATCAATGCCGTCACGCGGGAAACGCAGATTCACTTGCTCCACTTTGGGGCGCACTAAAAACTCGTCCCGTATCGCCTTTTCCAGTTCATACGCATCAGTCGGCACACCCGGTTCCAACTCGAACAGCTCATAGGTGTTTTTATCCACCTGTTCACGCGGGGTGGCGGTCAAACCGACCAGCAAGCTATCGAAGTAACTGAAAATGGAACGGTATTTCTGATACACCGAGCGGTGGGCTTCGTCGATAATAATCAGGTCGAAATATCCCACCCCGAAACGTGCCTCGCCACTCTTGCCTTGGGTTTCGTTAATCAGCCCCATCATGGTGGGGTAGGTGCAAACGTACACGCGCCCTTCGGTGTCTTTTTCTGTGACCAAGTTGACCGGGCTGGAATCGGGCAAGTGCTTTTTGAAGGCATTCGCGGTCTGTTTCACCAGTGATACGCGGTCTGCCAGAAACAGCACACGCTTGATCCAGTTGGCACGTTGTAACGCGTCGACCAGCGCAATCGCGGTGCGGGTTTTGCCCGTGCCGGTTGCCATGACCAGCAAGGCTTTACGGCGTGACTGGGAAAATTGTTTGCAGATGCTGCCGATGGCGCGTTTTTGGTAATAACGCCCGGCAATTTCTGCATTAACCAGCTTGGAATCGAGTGGCTGGCGGTTGCTGCGGCGTAAGATCAGGCTGCTCAGGGCAGCTTTATTGTAGAAACCACTGACCTGACGCGGCGGGTATTGGGTGTCATCCCATAGCCATGTGTCATAGCCGTTGGTGTAGTAAATGATCGGGCGTTGAGCGTGCATTTGCTCCAAACAATCGGCGTAGAGTTTGGCTTGCTGTTGCCCTTTTGCAGGGTCAGCGGTGGTGCGTTTGGCTTCAATCACTGCCAAAGGTTTGCCGTCGTCACCCCACAATACATAGTCAGCGAAGCCGATGCCTTGATTGTTGGGCATTCCGGTGACTTCATATTCACGGTCGCGCTTTTGGTTCAACGACCAACCCGCGCGGTGAATTTCCACGTCGATCAGGTAAGCGCGGGTTTCGGCTTCGGAATAGTCGTGGGTATCGGTTTGTTGCGCGGCTTGCTGGTGCAGGTCGGCGAGTTGCTGGCGCAGGGTTTGCAGCTCTTGATTGAGTGCATCGGCGGCTTGCTGTTGTTTGAGGGCTTTTTCACTTTCGGCGGCAAGCTGTTTTTCCAGTGCTTCGAGTTGCTTGCGTGGCACAACCGCATCGGGGGAAAGGGGGCGCGGGACGAGTGCATCATCCCAGTCGATGGCTGGGGGCAGGGGGCGCGTGTAGTTGCGGGTCAGCCAGTAGGCGATATGGTGCAACTCTTTGACCAGTTGCAGCGCGTCGAGTTGGCGCACGGGCGCGGGGTTGTGGACGGCTTGGTTGCCAATGCGTTGGATGGCTTTCGCTTTGTGGAAGAGTTGCTGCGGAATCAGGTTTTGAAAATCCGGCTCGTGTAACAGGCTATTGAGCGAGTGGTCGTAGGGCATCCGCAGGGTGTTGTCGTAGCGGTACAGCCAATGCACAGCAGCTTCGAGGGCAAAACGTGCGTGGAAACAGGCAGCGCGTGGGTCGCCGTGGATGTGGCTTTCGGCTTTTTGTGCCGCTTGTTTGAGTTCCTGAAACTGATTCGGCACAAAGGCGAAGTTGCTCATGTGATAGCCCTAACGACAAGCAAAATGAATGATGGGCAGATAATACCACTTATTCGCTTAGGTGAAAGATTACTCTGAGGGAGCCAGCACTGTTTTGGGTTGGCAAGATTCAGATGTGCTACCATAATGGGTAACATAAAAACCGGAGTTATCAGCCATGCAAACCTTTTCCATCCGTGACTTGCGTGAAAAGAGTGGGGAGTTAAGCCGCGAAGCGGAAGCTGGGCGAGCTTCT
>JBEUIR010000267.1:0-3672 GCA_040415395.1 Candidatus Thiothrix namsaraevi | reverse complement strand
CACAAACAACCTGCTAAACTGCCTCTATAACCCAACAATATCACCGCACTATCGCTATTTGAGGAGGTCGTTCCATGAAGTACCTGTTACCCATTCCCCTCGCGCTGGCATTACTCGCCGGAGCAACCCACGCTGCCACACCCGCTGGCACGCCCACCCAACTGGAAGCCGGTTTAGTCAACCCCGGCGCAATCGACAAACCCGCTTGGTTCAAAGAATCCTTCCTCGACCTGCGCGACGACATCAAAGATGCCACTGCCGCGAATAAACGCACCGTGCTGTATTTCTACCAAGACGGCTGCCCGTATTGCACCAAGTTGATCCAAGAAAATTTCAGCAAGGAAGACATCACCGCCAAGACTCAGAAAAACTTCGACGTGATTGCCATCAATATGTGGGGCGACCGCAATGTGACCGACGTTGACGGCAAAGAAACCACCGAAAAAGCCTTCGCCGCCGAATTAAAAGTGCAATACACCCCCACCATGCTGTTCCTCGACGAAGCCGGAAAAGTGGTGCTGCGCGTCAACGGCTATTACGCCCCCGACAAATTTGCAATGGCACTGGATTTTGTGTCAGGTAAACACGAAAAAGACGGCAGTTTCAAAGACTACTTCGCCAAGCTCAAAGCCGATGGAAAAACCGATGGCAAAGTCGCTGCCACGACTGATAAAACCTACACCCTGCCCGCCGCCTTGCCTGCGCCGTTGCGCCTGCAAGATGCTCGCAAAGACAGCAAACGCCCGCTAATGGTGGTATTCGCGCAAACCGAATGCGACACCTGCGACGAACTCTACAATGACATTTTCAAACGCAAAGAACTCGCGTATTCCCTCAGCAATCTCGATCTCGCCCAAGCCAACCCCGACGATGACACCAAAATCCAAACCCCCGATGGCAAGGAAATGACGGTAGCAGAATGGGCAAAAACGCTGGAAATTAAATACAGCCCCAGCCTGCTGTTCTTCGATACCGATGGCAAAGAAGTGTTCCGCACCGAAGCCTACTTCAAAGCCTTCCACCTGCACGGCGCAATGGATTACGTCACCTCAGGCACGTATGCGTGGATGCCCGAATTCCAACGCTACCTGCAACACCGCCGTGAAGCCCTGGCTGCCCACGGCTTCCCGGCAGATTTGATGGAATAACTATTGTAATGACTTGCTCAAATGTCCCGCAAACGTTTCCGCAGGCATAAACCCAACCACGCGGAACTGGCGTAACTCCTCGCCATTCTTGTTAAAGAACAGGATGGCGGGTGGCCCCGGAATCTTAAAATGCTTGAGTAAGGCTTTGGTTTCCGCGTTCGTTTCCGTCACATCGGCTTTCACCAAAATCGCATTGCGCAATAACGCCTGCACTGCCGGATCAGAAAACGTGTACTTCTCCATTTCCTTACAGGTCACGCACCAATCAGCGTAGAAATCCACCATTACTGGCTGACCTTTGCCATCTTTCACCGCCTGCTCCAAATCAGCCAAGGTCTTGACTGTGTTGAACTGCAAACTAGCGCTAGCGCCACCCGCAGCCCCTGCCTGCCCCATGCTCAAACCGCGCAAGGGCTGGAGCACATCACCTTTCCCCGTGGCACTGCCGACCATCAGCAAACCGCCATAGATCAGCAGTAAAATGCCCCAGCCTTTCCAAAACTTGCGCCAGCCGCTGGCATTTTCCGGCAAGCTACTCAGCGCACCCATGAACATCGCGGAGATAATAAACAGCGCTGCCCACAGCAACAGAATCACGGATTCGGGCAAAATACGCTCCAGCATCCAGATCGCTACTGCCAGCATCATCACCCCAAAGACCGCTTTAATCGCCTCCATCCACATACCCGCTCGCGGCAACCATTTTCCGGCGGAGGTTCCCACCAGCAGCAACGGAATCCCCATGCCGATACTCAGGGCAAACAACGCCATGCCACCTAAGACCGCATCACCCGTTTGCCCGATATAAATCAATGCCCCTGCCAGCGGTGCAGCAACACACGGCCCGACAATCAACGCCGACAATGCGCCCATGATGGCAACGCCAATCAAGCTACCGCCTTCCTGCTTATTGCTCAAATTATTCAAGCGGCTCTGGATACTCGAAGGCATTTGCAATTCGTAAAACCCAAACATCGACAAGGCTAGCAATACGAAAATCAGGCTAAACGTTACCAACACCCACGGATTCTGGAACATGGCTTGCAAGTTTTCCCCAAACAAACCCGCCAACACACCCGCCATCGTGTAAGTCAACGCCATCGCCAACACATAAACCAAAGACAAAATAAACGCTTTGCGCCCGGTCATGTCCTTTTGCCCCACAATAATGCCCGACAAAATCGGAATCATCGGGAACACACACGGGGTAAATGCCAGCAACAGCCCAAAGCCTAAAAAGCCTAATAAGGTCAACAGCACATTGCCGCTGGCAAGGGTTTGCGCAATCTCATCTTGCTCAGACAAAGTTGCATCGCCAGCACCAGAAGTTGTAGCGGTAGCGCTATCGGCTGCTTTTGCCACCGGTACTGGTGGAGCTGTTTCCGCCCACGCCACAGTCGGTTGCTCACCGGCTGCGGGGGCAGGCAGTGTCACTTTGAAAGCTTTGAGTTCTGGTGGGTAACACAACACATTTTCCGCACAACCTTGCCAGCCGAGTTCCAGCACAAAACTGCCTGCTTTACCGGCTTCGGTGCGTTTTACGGGTAATTGAATCGCGGCAAGATCGTGAATGGCTTCGATTTTACCGAAGAATTCGTCTTGTTTAACTTCACCACTGGGCAACTCAGGCTCGCCCACCGTCACGCCTTGCGGATCAAACACCTTGACAAGAAATTTATCTTTATAGAGGTAGTGGTCAGGGGCAACCACCCATTGAATGGTTAACTTATCACCCGCTAAGGCAGGTTGCCCTAGCGCAAATGCTTGTTCGGAGGTCAGGCTTTCATCCCCGAAATCAAAGCTGGTATCAGCAGCCATAACCGGTGGTAATGTGAGCAACAAAGCACAAAAAACCACCACGCAATAATTCAGATAACGCGACAATGCCGCTGGAATACCCATTTGCTGTTTCCTCCTCATCAACTATTATCATTAATGATTACAGTGTAATCGAATTAGGGACAAATTGTCAGAACACCGAAAAATTGACGTACATCATTCCCGTAACACGCAATCCATAACATGATGGCGGGGCGTCGCTACACCACAGGAGAAACCCATGAAGCCTTACCAACACATTTTAGTGCCCGTCGATTTCACCAAAATCAGCAGTACCATCGTGGCACGCGCCCACGAACTGGCAAACTTTTACCAAGCCAAACTCACCCTGCTCAACGTGCTCGAAGATGCCTCACTCGGTAATGTCAGTTTCGGCGGCCCCAACAAACTCGGAATGCCTCCCGCCCTCAAACAAAACCAAATCAATCTGGCAACCGAAAAAATGCGCAAATTAGCCGATAACTTAGGGGCGGGCGCAAATGTCGCCTTAGAAGTGACCTATGCCAGCGGCAAACCCAGCGATGCCATTATCGAATTCGTTAAACAAAACGGCATTGAGTTAGTGGTCGTTGGCAACAGCGGCAAAAAAAGCATCCTAGGCTTCATGGGTTCCACCGCTGAAGCTACCCTCAAAGGGGTTCCGTGTGATGTAATGGCAGTCCGAATAATGGATTGAGCCTCACCC
>JBEUIR010000266.1:0-3696 GCA_040415395.1 Candidatus Thiothrix namsaraevi | reverse complement strand
TTTCGCATCCTGTTCAAACATGGAAACACTGGCGGCGGCGGGGCTGGTGAAGCGGATCATGGCTGGCTCCTTGTCAAAATCAGAAACGTCATCTGCCAATCATATACCGAAAGCCTGTCACACTGGCAGATTTGTCAGCCACTGACAGGATACCTGTCGTTTTCTGACAGCATTGCCAAGGTAGTGCGTGGGCAGGTGTTTAGAGAAAATCAGCAAGTTTATATTTATCAATGCTTTATGTTTTTTATGGTGGTTGGCACAGCGGTTGCAATAGTCCTTTCAGTCAGAACAGCGCAACAACATAAAGAATTTATCAGCAAGCCCCAAGAGGCAGAGAGCAGGCTTAAACATCAATAACAATAACTTGCCTGACCATGCTTCGACTCCTCTAACCCCCGGCTCAATAGCGGGGGTATTTATTTTGGCAACTTTTCTAGTATCCTGCACACCTTAAAACCGTGCCATCCACGCCAGCAGGAATACCATGTACACGCACAACACTTGGAACATTGAAGCCGCCCGTCGCCTATACAGCATCCAGCATTGGGGTGATGGCTATTTCGATATAAATGCCGCTGGCAATGTCGCGATGTGCGTTCCCGGCAACCCGACGCAGCAAGTCGATTTACACGCCCTCGCCATGCGCGTCCACAACGAAGACGGAATGCGTTTCCCGCTACTGGTACGCTTCGTCAATGTCTTGCATGATCGGGTACAACGCTTGCAAGGCGCATTCAACCAAGCGATTGCCGATTGTGGGCAAAGTAGCCAATACACCGCGATTTACCCCATCAAAGTCAACCAGCAACGCAGCGTGGTGCAAGAAATCCTCAAAGGCGGCGGCACACAAGTCGGTTTGGAAGCGGGCAGCAAACCCGAACTCATGGCCGTCCTTGGTTCAGCCCCCACCGGCAGCACCATTATTTGCAACGGCTATAAAGACCGCGAATATTTGCGCCTCGCTTTGATTGGGCGGCAAATGGGGCATCGCATTTTCATCGTTGTGGAAAAACCCTCGGAACTCGCCGAAACGCTGGAAGAAGCCGCGAAACTCGGCATCGAACCGTTACTCGGCATTCGCACCCGCTTGTACACCCTCGGCAAAGGCAAGTGGCAGAACACCGGCGGGGAAAAATCCAAATTCGGGCTTTCTGCCGCGCAAGCCTTGTACATGATTGAGCAATTGCAAGCCGCTGGGAAACTCGATTGCCTGCAATTGCTGCATTTCCACATGGGGTCGCAGATTGCCAATATCCAAGACATTCAACGCGGGATGCGCGAAGCCAGCCGGTATTTTGCGGAATTGCATCGCTTGGGCGCAAACATTCGCGTAGTGGATGTCGGCGGCGGGTTGGGTGTGGATTACGACGGCTCCCGTTCGCGCAACGAATGCTCGATCAACTACAGCTTGCAGGAATACGCCAATACCGTCGTGCGCAGCGTGCAGGACGTGTGCGAAGAGTACGAACTGCCGTTTCCCGATTTCATCTCCGAATCCGGGCGGGGTTTAAGCGCCCATCACGCGGTATTAATCACCAACGTCATTGACACCGACCCCGAACAGCCGGAAGCGCAGCCGACGCTAAGTGAGCCGGATGATGATGACCCAATGATCTTGCACAACCTGTTCCGCTTGTATCACAACCGTAAGCGCTTACCGCCTTCGGAAATCTACCACGATGCGGCGTATTGGCTGGATGATGCGCATGGCATGTACGCGCACGGTTCCATCGACCTCAACCAGCGAGCGCGGGCGGAAGAATTCCATCGCGCGATTTGCCGCAAACTGCTCAGCCAGCCAGAGCTGTTTGAAGCCTTAGAGCCGGAAATTCAAACCAGCTTGCAGGAAAAATTAGCTGATAAGTATTTCTGCAATTTCTCGCTGTTTCAGTCCATGCCCGATGCCTGGGCAATCGAGCAGATTTTCCCGATTATGCCGCTGCACCGCTTGCAGGAAAACCCGGATCGGCGTGTCACCATGCAAGATTTAACGTGCGATTCCGACGGCACGGTGTCGCATTACGTGGAAAGCGGGCGGCTGGCAAGCACACTGGCGTTGCATTCGCTGCAAAAAGGGCAGCCGTATTTGCTGGGGATTTTCATGGTGGGCGCGTATCAGGAAATTCTCGGTGATTTGCATAACCTGTTTGGTGACACCGATTCCATCAATGTGGAATTGTTACCGGATGGCAGTTATCAGTTGTCTGAGCCGGAACGCGGTGACACGATCGATGAGCTGTTGCGCTATGTGCATTTCGAGCCGAAAGATTTGCTGGCGCAATGCCGTCGCAAACTCGCCGCTGCCGTTGACGATTCTGAGCGCCAAAAAATGCTATTGCGTGAAATAGAAGCAGGTTTAATCGGTTATACTTACCTCGAAGATTGATGTGCGGCAAATAGGAGAATCATGGAATACGTATTGTTAGGTGTGCTGCTGTTAGGTGTGGCGTTATTTTTGCTGGGTTGGTTGGTGATGGCGGGCTTGTGTTTCCAGCGGCATCCTATCACGGGCTTGGTGGCATTGATTCCGGGCGTTAATGTGCTGACCTTGCCTGCGATGTGGCATCGGGTAGGCGGGTGGGTGATTACCAGTTTTATTGGCGTGTTATTGGCAGCGGTGGCATGGCTTGCGGGTGCGAATCAGCATGTGTACCGCCATGCGCAAGCGATGGGGATGAATGTGTCTGCGTCAGTGAATACCGCCGCGCTAACGGTGGAAATACCAACCAAAGCCGCACCGGGTACGCATACCATCGACATTCTGCCCAACGCCCGTGCTGAGCAGCCAGCGCTTGCCGCAGCCGCACCAACAACGCCTGCGCCCGCTCCTGAGCCTAAACCACAGGATGTGTTGGCGGGGGCGAAAAGTTTGCCTTCCAGCGCCTTATACCACGTGGTGTTCAAGCCCTTGGAGTTGGGGAAATTGTCCAGCAATGTCGGGCAATACGTGCGCATTACCCAGAAAGACGGGCGTAAGCGTGAAGGCAAGCTCGTGACGGCATCAGCCAACGACATTGGTCTGGAAGAGCGCATGGAGGGCGGCACGGTAACGCGCACTTTGAAAATGGCTGACCTCCGCGAGGCTGCCATTATGACGCATGAAAAAGGATCGGAGTAACACAATGCAATGCTACGTTTACCGCAGTCGGCGCAAGCAGGGTTCGTTCCTGTTCCTGCCGGAAAAGGACAATTTTGCGCGAGTCCCTGAGGTCTTACTGAAAATTTTTGGGGTGCCTGAATTTTCGTTTGAGTTTTTTCTGGATGATGAACGCCAGTTGCAATTCCAGGTTACTGCCAGCGAAGTGCGGCGTGTGATGCAGGAAAATGGCTTTTTCCTGCAACTTCCACCCAACGAAGAGCTGCCTTGCTGACGAGTGTCAATCACTAAGCCGTTAAACGTGGCATAATCAAACCATGCTTAGGGGAGGTGACAGATGGGTCAGGAAATTGCACACGACCATTTTAGTCCTGAAGACTGGCGGGAATACGCACGGCGTTTGGATGCTGAAACCCGCTTGCTGCGTGAACAGCTAACGGCTGGGAAGTTTTCACAGCAAGCGGCAATGGGTGGCTTTGAGTTGGAAGGCTGGCTCACGGATGCACATTTACGCCCTTTGTCTTGCAATACCGCGTTCTTACACGCCTTAAACAGCCCGCTGGCGACCACGGAACTGGCAAAGTTTAATATTGAGCTGA
>JBEUIR010000265.1:0-3701 GCA_040415395.1 Candidatus Thiothrix namsaraevi | reverse complement strand
TAGTCGCAGGCGGGCGCACTGCCAACCAAAACTACACCGCCATTTACGGCTATGGCGCAACTGACAAAGAAGAAACCAATGTCAGCGGCTTGTTACGCTACGACAAAGCGCTCAATGAGAACACCACCGCGTTTGCCGGAGTCAGCCGCACGGTACGCACCGCCGATGAAACCGAACGTTACATCAGCAAATGGGGCATGACTGCACCGGATCGCTGGGTAGGCAACCCCAATATCAATCCCGAAAAACACACCCAGCTCGACCTTGGCATCAGCCAGCAACGCGGTAAGGTGCGCTGGACAGGCACAGTCTTCGCCGACAAAGTAGACGATTACATCCTACGTGACAAAGTAACCACAGGCGCACAAACTGGCGCACAAATCTACCGCAATGTTGACGCTGAAATTCTCGGTGCAGAACTGGGGGCAGAAACCAAATTAACCGACAAACTCCGCCTTGCCGCAGATGTGGCTTACGTCAAACGCACCGACACCACCGATGACCGCCCGATTGCGCAAACCCCGCCACTGAATGGCAAATTGCAATTGGATTACAATGGCGGTAAATGGAGCGCTGGCACACGGGTACGCTTTGCCGCAGAGCAAGACCGCATCGACACCGCGATGATTGGCGCAACCGAAGTCGGTGAAAGCGCAGGCTATGCCACCCTTGATACTTACGGGCGTTACAGCATCAATAAAGCGACGAAAGTACGCTTTGGGGTGGATAATGTCTTCGACAAAACCTATGCCGAACACGTCAGCCGCCGCAATTTAGACCTAGGTGGCACGATTGAGCGGGTAAATGAAGCCGGGCGCAGCGCATGGCTGAAACTCGAAACTGAATTTTAACTTTGTAAAGGAAACACACCGTGAAACGTTTAGTACACACTACTGCCCTTGCTATCTTGATGTCCATGACCGTCGCCTGCCAAGCGGATGCTGATAAAGCAGCAGCGCCCACAACCGGTAAAACCGCCACTGCCGCTGATAGCGTGAGCGTAGAAAGTCCGTTTGTACGTGCTGTACCACCGGGACAACCCAATAGTGCGGCATTCATGGCATTGGTGAACGCATCCGACACCGAACACAGCGTCAAATCAGCAACCAGCCCGGTTGCCGCCACCGTGGAGCTGCACACCCACACCAATAACAACGGGGTGATGGAAATGCGCCAAGTGCCACAAATTGACGTACCCGCCAAAGGGCGCACCGAATTAAAGCCGGGTGGCTTGCACATTATGTTGATTGGCTTAACGCAAGACCTGAAAGCGGGCGAAAAAGCCGTTATTACCCTGACGTTTGAAGACGGTAGCACCACCACCGTCGATGCACCGATTCAGGAAGTGACCCCACCTAAACACTAAGCCTCGTAATTTCACAGCCATCTAAAAGAACCTCACCCCAACCCCTCTCCTTGACAGGAGAGGGGCTAATAAACAATGCAACTCTTACTCCCCCTCGCCTGTCAAGGAGAGGGGGCCGGGGGGTGAGGTTCTTCATCGGGATGTGAACAATTACTAAGACTGCACGAATTCACACCACGCTTTTCGGGAGTAGCGGCTGCGCTGCTCCCGGAATCCGCCCAAACCCAACCAACTTACGCTTCCAATAACCTTCCAGCTTGGTGGTGGTAATGACTTTGCCAGTGCGCGGGGCATGGATAAACTTATCTCTCCCCAAGTAAATCCCCACGTGGCTAACTTTCTGACCGCGCGTCCTGAAAAATACCAAATCACCACGATCGGCTTCTTGATGCGGAATTTTCACCGCTGCCTTGTATTGCCCGGCTGCGGTACGCGGGATATTAACATTCGCGCCCTTCTCAAAAGAATATTGCGTCAAACCGCTGCAATCGAAGCCTTTCATCGGACTATTGCCACCCCAGCAATAACCCTTGCCGCTTTGCTTGAGCGCGTGCACGACTACTTTATCGAGTGGGGTAAGCGCTGTTGCTGACGGTTTCGCTGCCGGTTTTGCGGCGGCGGGCGGCACTGGCGGGGGAATAGCAGTTATGTGCGTAACCGGCGCTGCTTGGCTTACCGGCGGTTTAGGGGATTTGTCAGGCTGGATACTTTGTAGCGGGGTAATATCTGCCACACGCGGATTCAAGCTACACCCCGCCATCGTTAACATAGCGGAACCTAACACGGAATATTTTAACGCTGACACATGATGACTTAACATACACGACCTCACCTCAACTTATCTCACCCTAAGGTTTTGGCAGAGGCGGGATGATTGTGCCGTGCTTAGCCGACTAGAGGCAGGAAATAAGCGCCAGCCTGTAAGCGGTCGAGTGATTGTCAGGCAAGCACTTGTTTTTTCAGGCGATAGTTCAGCGCGTCGCGGCTAATCCCCAACAGGCGGGCAGCGTGGGTCTTGTTGTTTTGAGTGCGCTCCAAGGCTTGGCTCAGCAAGTTGCGTTCCAGATCTTCCAGATTCACACCCGTTTCGGGGAGGTTGAAAGGCTGATTCGCAGCAAGGGCTGGCGAGTGCATTTCCTGCGGTAAATTGCTCGCCGCAATCTCACGCCCTGCCAGCAAAATACTCAAACGTTCGCACAAGTTGCGCAATTCGCGCACATTGCCTTGCCATGCATAACGCTGCAATTGCGCTTGGGCTTCCTTATTGAAGCTTGCCACCGGTAAGTTGTGCTGTGCCGCAAACCGTTGCAGGAAGTGTTGGCTGAGTAGCGTGATGTCTTCCTTACGCTCACGCAAAGCGGGCAATTCCACCGGCACAATGTTGAGGCGGTAGAATAAATCCTGGCGGAATGCACCCGTTTGCGCCAGCGCATACAAATCACGGTGCGTGGCTGCCAACACCCGCACGTTCACGCGCTTAGCTTGGGCTTCCCCCAAGGGTTGGATTTCGCCGGATTCGAGAAACCGTAACAGTTTGGCTTGCAAGTTCAGCGGCAATTCGCCAATTTCATCCAGAAACACCGTGCCACCATCGGCAGCACTCAGCAAGCCCACATGGTGATGATCCGCCCCGGTGAATGCGCCTTTGCGATGCCCAAATAACAACGATTCCGCTAAAGTTTCCGGCAACGCCGCGCAATTGACGGTGATAAATGCCTGCTGGCGACGCGGACTCATCGCGTGCATGGCGTGCGCCACCAATTCTTTGCCAGTGCCAGATTCGCCGGTAATCAATACGCTCGCATCCGTTTGCGCAATCAAGTGCGCAGAACGCAATACGGACTCCATCAGGGGGGAACGGGTGAGAATGTCATCAAACTGCATGGTAACGCCTGCCATTTTCGTTTATGTTCAACACAATTGGCGTAATTTAGCATTGTTTTACCCGTGTTTGTCATGACTTAGCGCAGCTTTATTGGATTAACGGAGGAATGTGTGCATATCGGCATTGATTTAGGCGGTACCAAAATCGAAGTACTGCTATTGGATAAGCAAGGGCAGGAAATCTTTCGCAAGCGCCTGCCTACCCCACAGGGTCAATACGCAGCGATTTTAACCACCATCAAGCAATTGGTGGATGACGCGGAACAGCACGCGGGGCAACCATGCAGCGTAGGTATTGGCACGCCCGGTGCGATCTCCCCCGCCACGGGCTTGATGAAAAATTCCAATTCCGTGGTCTTGAACGGCAAACCGTTACACACCGCGCTGGAAAACCTGTTGCAACGCCCGGTACGCATGGAAAATGACGCCAATTGCCTAGCACTGTCAGAAG
>JBEUIR010000264.1:0-3703 GCA_040415395.1 Candidatus Thiothrix namsaraevi | reverse complement strand
GTCCCAGAGGAACAAGCCTAATGCAACAGCGTATTTTGCTCATTGATGATGAAGTGCAAATCCGGCGCTTCATGCGCATTTCGCTGCAAGCGGAAGGGTTTGCGTATCTGGAAGCCAGTACTGCCCGCCAAGGTATCGACATGATTGCGTTGGAAAGCCCGGATCTGGTGATCCTCGATTTGGGTTTGCCGGATGAAGACGGTTTCAAAGTCTTACAAACCTTGCGTTCCTGGAGCAATTTGCCGGTATTGGTACTCACCGCCCGCGATGCCGAAGAGGAAAAGGTCAAATTGTTAGAAGGCGGCGCGAACGATTATTTGAGCAAACCGTTTGGGATTCGCGAATTGATTGCGCGAGTGCGGGTGTTATTGCGTGATTTAAAAGAGAGCAGCAGCGAGGAAACCACCCCAGCACGGCTGGTTTTCAATGAATTGGAAATTGATATTCCCAACCATCAGGTGTGGCATAAAGCGCAATTGCTGACCTTATCCCGCAAGGAATTTGCCTTGCTGGTGATGTTGGCGCGGCATCCGGGGCGTTTGATTACCCAGCAACAATTACTCACCAGCATCTGGGGTAAAAGCCATGTGGAAGATACCCATTACCTGCGCATTTTTGTCAGCCAGTTGCGGAAAAAGCTTCAGGATAATGCCGATGACCCAACTTATATTTTAACCGAGCCGGGCATTGGCTATCGGTTTATCCCCTTGCCCTTATGTTAAATCTGGCGAATACCCTGCTGCTCTTGTCCGTGCCAGTGCTGTGGATGGGTGTGGTGCAATTGTGCTTTGGGCTGTTATCCCGCTGGGTGTTTGACGATGGGGTGGCGCTGTTCTTTATGGAATCGGCTCTTCCGATGATTATGCTGCCGTCGTTATTGGTAGCACTGGCATGGAAACGCCGTTTGAGAATGGTGTCATACCGCGATGCTTTGTTATTTGCCACCCTGACTTGGATTATAACCGGCATTTTGGGGGCTTTGCCGATCATGTTGATTGTGGAAGTGAGTTTCACTGATGCGGTATTCGAGTCTATTAGCGCCCTGAGCACGACGGGCGCGACCATTTTGGTCGGCTTGGACACTATGCCACCGAGCTTTTTGCTCTATCGCCAATTCTTGCAATGGATGGGCGGCTTGGGGGTGGTGATTTTCGTGGTGGCAGTATTGCCAATGTTGAATGTGGGGGGAATGCGTTTATTGCGGGCAGAAACCCCAGGACCGGTCAAAGATGACAAGCTTACCCCGCGTATTGCGCACACCTCGCATTACTTGTGGCTGGTGTATTTGCTGATTACTTTGCTGTGCATTTTGGCGTATTACTGGGGCGGCATGACGTTTTACGATGCCCTAGCGCATAGCTTTGCCACCGTTTCAACCGGCGGGTTTTCCACCCACGATAGCAGCATGTGGTTTTACGAAAGCCATTTACTGCTGGGTATTAGCAATGTTTTTATGATCTTGGGGGCAGTGAGCTTTGCCTTGCATTTTGGCTTTTTGAATACCGGACGTTTTAAGGTCTATTGGCACAATGAAGAAGCGCGTGTCTTTGTGCTCATGGTGGTATTTTTATCATTAGGCTTGGCAGTCTGGCTGTTTGCACAAGGGCGTTATGGAATTGGCGAATCCGTCAGTTTTGCGTTTTTTCATGTGGTGTCGTTTATTACCAGTACCGGATTTGGCGCAGCGGATTTGAGCAGTTGGCCGCCGGGGACGGATTTGTTTCTCGTAACTGTGGCGTATTTAGGTGGCTGTGCGGGTTCGACAGCAGGTGGCAATAAGGTCATTCGTGATATTGTGGCGTTTAAGATGTTTCGGCGGCAAATCCGGTTGGCGTTGCACCCTCACGCGGTAATTCCGATTCATTACAACGGCGCAGTGGTTGATAACGCGGTACTCAACGCAGTCATGGCTTTCCTATTTTTAGCGGCAACCAGCAGCGTGGTATTCACCTTGCTGCTGATGATGACCGGCTTGGATGTTTGGTCAGCATTTACCGCCGTTGCCGCCTGCATCAATGTGCTGGGACCGGGGTTTGGCACAGTCGGCAGTAATTTCCAGCCGGTCAGCGACGCGGGGATCTGGATGCTTTCCGCCGCCATGATTATCGGGCGGCTGGAATACCTGACGGTGTTTGCGTTGTTGTTGCCTGCGTTCTGGCGTTACTGAATGGCATTATTGCCGATGCGCGTCTGCAAATTGGTTAAGGGTACGCGATGAGCATTGCCGAACTTGCCTGTACGAAGCTATTTATCGGGCGTTGGGCTTAATCGTCGTGTTTGAGGAAATGGTCGAATTGCGTGTAGGCATTTTCCAGCCACACCCGCAGCCGCTGACGTTCCGGCGTATTCATTAGGTCGCGGTTATTCGCCGCCGCCCAGAAACTCAAGTCGTTGAAATCGACTTTCTGCACCAATTTGGCGTGCAGTTTGCCCAGTGTCATGCAATACGCATTGCGTTGTTGCGCTTTCTGGAAAATCGGCGAACGCTCGAACGCCTCGAAGTTTTCACCGCGCCCCATGTTTTGCACCACAATGAACTGAATGTTTTGCTGTGGGTAGCTATCCAAGGTTTTATCCAGCAGGCTCATGGCATCTACACCGTCATCCATCACGTGCCAGATGAATACTTTATGCCCCATTTCGGTGAAAATGCCGAATACATCGCTTTCCGCAATCCACTGCCCCAAGCGTGCCGAGGTTTGCGCGGCAAGGTCGATAATGAGGTCATGTTCCGGCAAGGTTTCGGCGACGGTAATAATATTATCCAGACTTTCGTAATCATCCACACGCAGCGGCGAGGCGAAGTCCTTGTAAAATCGAGAAAATGTGCCGTGTGACTGGTCGGAATCGAAGCCCGTAAACGGCGTGGCGTTGTCGATGAAATATTGTGCCAATAGACGTGCGGTCAATGATTTGCCAACGCCGCCTTTTTCGCCGCCGATGAAATGTACCCTACCCATTATTGTCTCCATGATTGCTGGTGGTTAAGATGCGCATTATGCAACATTCAAGCCAGCTCGAACTAACTCTTCCCATTGATGCCGTCCTCGACGCTCTCAAACAAGCCCTGCGTGAACGCCACGAAGTCGTGCTGGAAGCCCCACCCGGTGCGGGTAAAACCACCCGCGTGCCTCTGGCTTTACTGAATGAGCCGTGGCTTTTGGGCAAAAAAATCCTCATGCTCGAACCGCGCCGCATTGCCGCCAAAAATGCCGCACACCGCATGGCCAGCCTGCTGAACGAAAGCGCAGGGCAAACCGTCGGCTACCGGATGCGCCTCGACCATAAAATCAGCCGCCAGACCCGCATCGAAGTCATTACCGAAGGCATCCTCACCCGCCAGTTGCAGCAAGACCCGTCGCTGGAGGGCGTTGGGCTGGTGATTTTCGACGAATTCCACGAACGCAATCTCGATTCTGACCTCGCCCTCAGCTTGTGTTTGAAAGGGCGAGAACTGTTCCGCGATGACAGCCATCCGCTGAAACTGCTGATCATGTCCGCCACCTTGGATAGCGTTGCGATTGCCAATCTACTGGATGATGCGCCAGTAGTACGCAGCGAAGGCCGCACTTACCCGGTAAACATTCGCTACGGGCAAGCTGCCAAACCCAATGAGCGTATCGTTGAGCGCATGATTGCCACCTTGCGGCAAGCCTTAAGCGACAACCCTGACAGCAGCATCCTCGCCTTCCTGCCCGGTCAA
>JBEUIR010000263.1:0-3716 GCA_040415395.1 Candidatus Thiothrix namsaraevi | reverse complement strand
ACTTCCTGCTTGCCTTCGGTATTGAGGTCAATGCCTTTGCCCAAGGGGTTGCCGATGCGGTTTTTGGAAAACTTTTCGGCGGACTGAAACAGCTTGCCGACCAGCAAATCCACCGCTTGGCGGGCGTTGGCGAAGGTGGCATTGCCCTTGTGTGCATCGCGGAAAGCGCTGGCGTAACCGTTGCTGTCTTGCAGCCAGCCATTCGCGATGGTTTGCACTTGGGTATGCAGCAAGGTGCTGGCAGCTTGCACGTAATCACAGCGGCGTTTGCCCGTATCGCCTTGGAAACTTGCCAGTTGTTCGGCATCGTTTTTATCGCGGTCAAACAGTAAAAATTCCAGCGTACTCAACCCTTGCCCACCCACTCCGGCTTTCGCGATGCTGTCGGGGGTTAGGGGGATGTCATCGGTTAGCAAGCGGCTGATGATCAGTTTTTTCGGCGGCGTGAAATTGATGGTGAAGTCGATCTGGTCTTCTATCGCCGGGCCAAACATGAGCGCGTCGGTGCGATGCCATGCGAGCAAGGTTTCGCCCCAGCCTTCGCGCAATACCTTGAAGGATTCGGCAGTGGGGGTGCTGCAAAAGGATTTGCTGCGCTGCTCTAAGGTGTTAGCGGTGACTTGCAATTCCCGATACAGCGGGATGATTGCGCCATCAACCACAGCCGCCAGCAATTTGTCAGCATTGGGAAGTGGCGTGGCGGGGGCGACATTGGGTGTGGCTGCAAATAACAGCGACGGCAGCAGGAGCAGGCAGCAAACAATCTGTTTAAGCATCAGCGTTCTCATTACAGTGAGTTGAGGAAACGTAACAGCGCTTCCCGTTCGGATTTGTGCATGGACAATACGTGTTGTTTGGCGGCTTCGGCTTCGCCACCGTGCCAGAGAATCGCTTCCAGCAGGTTGCGGGCGCGTCCGTCATGCAGGAAACGGGTGTGTCCGCTGAGTTTTGCGGTTAAACCGATACCCCACAGTGGCGGGGTACGCCATTCATTGCCAGATGCGGCAAAGTCGGGGCGCTTATCTGCCAGCCCCTCACCCATATCGTGCAGCAATAGGTCGGAATAGGGTGGGTGCGGCTGGTTTGCCAAGGCTGGAAACGTTGGGATATGGCAGGCGACACAGCCCGCCTGATTAAACAGTTTCTGCCCTTGCATGACTTGCGGAGCGTCGGTGTCACGGCGCGGTGGTACGGGTTGATGCGCAACGTGAAACACAACCGTTGCCAGCAAGTTAGCGGGGATTTCCGGTTTGCCGCCTTCTGGCAGGGTGTGGCAAGCCGTTTGCGCCGTCGTGCAGGGCTGTTCTGGGAAGAGGCTGGAAGTAATGCCAATGTCATTGCGGAAGGCATCCGCCGTTTGCTGGAGAATACTCGGTTGATTGGCTTTCCAGCTAAAGCGCCCTAGTGTGGTTTGTTGGGTGGCAATGTCCCAGACCTGATTCGGTTTGCCGGAAATGCCGTCGCCATTGCGGTCATTAGGATCGGCATTGGCGAGGATTTCCGCATCGGGGATGCTTTCCAACAAACCCATGCCAAACAGTGGCGGGGCAACCCGTGCGGAGAATTGGGTATCGGGGTGTAATGCGCCGTAATTCAGCCCGTCAATGTGCAACTGCGGTTGTAACAGCGTGTAGGTTTCGCCATCTTTGAATTGCCCGCGAACTTCGGTATAGGTGAAACGCGGCGTGCCTTCACCGGGTAAACCTTTAATGCCAAGGGGGTGCAAATGATCACCGTAGGTGGGTTCAGGGGCAGTGCCTAAGGTTTTGGCGACCGCTAATTGTTCGGTTGTGGTGGCGGGGACGCTGAGTTTCACCAGTGTAGACAGGAACGGCTCGGAATCCGTCAGCGGCGGATGCCCGCGCCCATGCTGCACATGACAAGCCATGCAGCTATTGGCTTTGAACAGCGGCCCCAGCCCATCACGCGCCCTGGTGGAGGCGGGGGAACTGACCCACGGTTGTTGGAAGAATGCGCCACCGATGGCGAAGTCTTCGTGTTGTTGCGGTGTCCCTGCGGCTACGCTCAGGGAACTGCTGTTGGCTATCCCTGATGTGAGTAAGGCACAAAGGGCAATGGCTAACGTCGCTTGCATTTATCCACCAAAGGAGTTGCTGCTTTCAGGGCTTAAATTGTCGATACCCAAGGCTTTTGCGGCTGCTTCAATGTCGCCGGTTTGACTGCGTAATGCAGCAATCGCGGCTTTGATGCGCTTATTCCCGTCCTTATTGTCGGGCAGAATTTGCTGGTCGAAATTTTCGCCGTTTTGCGCGGCCTCCACAATGGCTTCAACTTTTTGCTGGGTATCCACGAGTTTGCTGACCAAGGTTTCGCTGACCTTGGCTTCTTTGGCGGCAACCAATTGGGCGAGGCTTGCGCCCGTTACCGTTGTGCCAGCGGTGCGGGTGTATGTGCCGTTGAAAATATTTTGGATGCTGCGGGCATTTTCAGCGATGTCGTGGTGAGTGTTGTCGCTGAAGCAGGAATGTTCATCTTCCTGCGAATGCGCCAGTAATGCCACGTTCATGCGTTCACCTGCGAGTTCACCAAGGCTTAGGCTGCCCATACCGAATAACATGCGGCGCAACGCTTCTTTTTCATCGAGTGCGAGGAAACTGCTGCGGTAGTTACCGGCTTTATCATCCGCCCAGTCGTCTGCCATGTATTGCAGGTCAGCGACCAGTAAATCGGTGGTGGCTTTCAGGTAGGCGGCGCGGCGTTCGCAGTTGCCATTGGTGCAAGCGTCACCTTTGGCGTAATCGGTGTGGGGGCGCTTTCCAGCATCTTTGGGGTCTGCGTTAAAATCTTGCCCCCACAGCAGGAATTCGATGGCATGGTAGCCAGTGGCAACGTTGGCTTCGGAGCCGCCTTTTTCATGCAGCGATTTCAGCAATTCCACTGTGATCGGGTCTTTGCCCGCTATGATATTGGCGTTGGCAAACTGATTACCTTCCTCATGATCGTAAGCGTCAGTTTTGACGTAATCAATCAAGCCTTCGTCGAGCGGCCAAGCGTTGACTTGACCTTCCCAGTCATCCACGTTTTTATTGCTGAAGCGGAAGGCTTCGGTTTGGTTGTAAGGTTTACGTGCGGCTAACCAAGCGTCTTTAGCGGCTTGCTGGGTTTCGGCGGTGGGGTTAGCAATAAAGGCATCGACTTTTTCTTGTAAGACGTTGGCGGTGCTGAGTGAATCACTAAAACTGGCGTGGGCAATATTCACATAGGTTTCCATCACTGCCTTGGCGGTAACGGTTTCTGCGCTGACTAACAGGGGTGTGGTGCACAATACGCCACCGAGTAGAGCGGCTGAGACGAGGTGGGAAAGGGATTTCATGGGTAGTCTCCGAAAAAACAGGTCTGGCTGGGGCAGTAGCACCGACTGGCTTGACTGTTAAAGGTGTTGATGAATCGTTATCGGTCGGATTCTTCAGCGGAACGGTCAAAGGAAGGTTGTTTGTCTGCGTCATCATCTGCCGAGGTGAGGATCAAATTGCCCCGGCGGGTAATGGTCAAACAATAAGGACGCTTGCCGTGCTGAAGAATGATTTTTTTGCAGCCGCGCATCAATTCTTCCAGATTGATACGGTGTGGTTCTACATCCGTCATTCTCAAAGCTCCAGACATCATGCGAATGCACCTTGCATTAGGTTAAAGGAAAAGGTATCAGGGTTAAGGGTTTCTTCGATGACTTCACAGGCATGACCTTTGCAGCGCCC
>JBEUIR010000262.1:0-3739 GCA_040415395.1 Candidatus Thiothrix namsaraevi | reverse complement strand
AAGCAGCTAAACCTGTAGCGACTGAGGAAGCACCAAAACAAGCGACTGAACAAGCCGCAAAACCTGCGGAAGCAACGGGAGACGCTGCTGCCAAACCATCTGCTGATGCTGCGCAGGCACCTGCACCCACTGAGAATGCTGAAAAGAAAGCAGACGGTGATGCAGCGGCAGCTCCGGCTGAAGCTAAAGATGCGAAAAAAGCAGAAGGTGGTGGTGAGCCTGATTGTAACTAGGCTCATGATCACATGCTGTGGCTGAATTCCTGAAAGGAGAGTGAGGGGTTTTGCCTTGAAAATAAACGTTTATTAACTGGAGGATATGCATGAAATTAACAAAATTATTCGGTATGGCTGCCTTAGTTGCAGGTTTGAGTGCTGCTAACGTGGTGTTGGCTGACGAGGCTAAGCCTGTAGGCATTACCGCAGATAAAATGAGCGTTACCGTTAAACACGGTGGTGAATCAGTAGAAATCAAGCGTAATCAAGACAATAAAGCCGTAGTGATTGATGATTTTGCTAAAACCTCGCGCCCTTGCCCGCCATTCTGTATCCAGCCAGATACTATTGCAGACGGTGTTGAAACCATTGCTGAAATGGGTATGCTGGGTTATCTCGAAAAAATGAGTGGTGGCGATGCCAGTGTTCTGGTCGTTGACTCCCGCACTGCTGACTGGGTAGAGAAAGGTACGATTCCTGGTGCAGTTAATATTCCATGGGAAGGCTTAGCACCGGATAAAGGTGCTACTACTGAAGGCATTGTCAAAATCCTGACCGAGCAGTTTGGTGCAAAATTGTCAGATGGTAAGGATGCGATGGCAGTGGACGAAGCGGTTGCTGCCGGTGGTGACGCAGTGAGTAAAGTATTTGACTATTCCGGTGCGAAAACATTGGTGCTGTTCTGTAACGGTATGTGGTGTGGTCAGTCACCAACCAATATCAAAACCTTGCTGAAGTTTGGCTACCCGGCGGATAAAATCAAGTGGTATCGCGGTGGTATGCAGGACTGGGCGATTCTCGGTTTGACTACCGTTAAGCCAGCCGCTGCTAAGTAAGCCTTTCAGTGTAATCTGAATAACAAAAAGCCAGCAGATGCTGGCTTTTTGTGTTTAGGGGCTTAAGCGTTCCTGTACCAAGACCCACGGGGCTACTACGACTGCCCATAAATGATCGGGGTGGCGGTTTGCCCAGTCGATGGCGATTTCATCGCGAAGTTGCCCGACTTGCTGAGTTGCTAACCATTGTTGGATTAAGTGGGTATTGTCTTCGGCAATACCGGTGGCAACGGCAACGAGATCCAAGCTTGCATCCACGTGTATGACTTTGCCACCTGCAAAATAGCGCTCCAGTTCCTGCCAAGTGATCCGCGCGGTTTCGAGGTTCAAGCGGTCACGTAGGGGTAATGATTCTTCCATGTTCCTTATCTGTTAGGTGATTATAATGCCGATATTTTACGGTAGATGGCTGCTTTAAGGATAGTCGTTATCATTTTTCATTTAGTTTGTCTCTAGCGTATTGAATATTTTCTTGAATGCGCGGGTGTTGGTCTGTGGGTACGGCTGGGTTTGACAATAATTGAGTACAAAGATCAATGGATTGCTGATAACGACCGGTCCAATAAGCTGCAATGGCTAATTCATCGGCTGCATTCCACGTGTAAACCGTATTACTGATAAAGAGTAAATCAGGTGTCATCGGCGTATTAAAAGCGGTTAATGCATATACATAGGCAAGGGAGTAACGCTCTTGTGAGCGTAAGTATTTGGCTAGATAATAGAGGGCTTCGGCTCGGCTAGGGCGATTTTCATAGGCTGTTAGATAAGCGCTGATAATGGTTTCGCTGGGTTCTGCTAAGTATTCTTTGATGCGGGCAATTTCAAATAGCGAAAACCAAATCTCTTCCTCCCAACCACCTTGATTGACCCGCTTTTGGTAGGTTGCAATAGCCTGTTCGTGAGCGCCGCTGTCGCGGTAAGTTTTGGCTAGATAAAAGGTATTGCGGGTGATAAGAGAGGGGGCATGATTTAATAAACCACTGTGTTTGGCTGCTTTGCGTGCTGCATGGCTGGCTGATTTAAGCGTCTCTAATTGCGTGATTTGCTCTTGAAGTAGGCGTGCATCCCGTGCGTACTTATCACTTTTTGCACCACCATCGGCGAAATCTAGCATGGAAATGCTGTGTAAATGTTCTTGTTTGCTGAGAAATGGTGTGATGGAGTCGCAGTATTCGTGCGTAGCTCCCCAGTAACGAAACCGGCGTTCACCTTTTAAATGTCCGTTAACGAGACGGGTGTTGGAATAGGTTAATGTGCCACCGAATGCGTGTTGGTCGACCAAATAGGCATCGGCATCGAGGTGGTGTTTCCAGTTAGGATTCAGGACGTTCAGTGCCATGTCTGCATCGCAAAATAGGATATAGTCGGCTTTAGTTTCGGCTAATGCTAGGGCTTCACTGCGATTATGAGAAAAGTTTACCCACGGACGTTCAATAAGTTCGCCTGGTATGCCATGTTGTGCCATGAAGGTGCGGATGATGTCTTGCGTGCCATCGGTTGAGCCAGTATCCACGACTACCCAGTAATTCAGTTCATTGACCATTGAAGCCATGCAGCGTTCGATGATGTGGGCTTCGTTTTTGACAATCGCGTTCCAACAGATAGTTTTGGGATTTGTATTCATAATATTTACTCGATGGCTGGTATTGGGTGACGGTCTAGTGTTTTTTGTGCAAATTTCAGGTTATTTTCTATGCGTGGTTTTTGATCGTCAGGTGTTTGAGGGTCGTCGAGAAGCTTCATTAGCATGTCAGTGGCTTGCTGTACTTGCCCTGTGTAAATAGCGCAGATGGATAGCTCATCGAGAAATTGCCAGTGATAAACACTGGGGTCGAGAAAGAGTATGTCATTCGGTAATGGCGTATCTTTTGCTGTCGAACCGAGTTGATAACCCAGTCGATAATGTTTGTTGATGCGGCAAATTCTGACCGCTTCGCATAATGCTTCTAAACGTTGGGGACGGTAATGGTGCGCCGTGACGTAAGCATCCAGTATTTCCAAAAGTGGTTGATTTAACTTGGCTTTATGATGCGCAACTTCCAGTAGTGAGTAGTATACCTCTTCGTGCCACCCGCCCATCGTTACACGTTTTTGGTAGTGAGCGAGAGCTTTTTCAGGATAACCGGCATCGCGGTAACTTTGCGCGAGATAAAATTGGTAACGGTCATTGTGAGGTTCGGTTTCTAATGCTTTTTCTAATATGCGGGCATCGTCTAGGTATTTGTGGGGATTTTGGCTTCTGGCACCATCAGTCGTGCTGTGTATTTGACAATCATCGGGTAAATTGGCACTGGTGTGGGGCAGATAGCAGTAGAGGTATTCGTGCAGTACACCTTCCCAATACCAAGGTAGTGTACCGTTAATTAATTTGGGGAAATAATATGTAATTCCCTTGCGGTGCATTTTGATTAGATAGCGATCAGCCGCTAAATTATGGAAGCGATAACCGTCTGTTTTGATCAGTTGGTCATCCGCATCCATGATAAGAATGTAGTCGGCTTTGCCGAGTGCTTGTTGTAGGGCAAGGTTGCGGTTGTATCCGAAATTTTGCCATTCATTTTCGAGTAGAATGCCGTCAATTCCGTGTTGGGCAAAGTAGTCACGGATAATCTGCTGTGTGCCGTCTGTTGAGCCGGTATCGCTGATAACCCAATAGTCGAGCATATCTTTGACGCTATCCAGGCAGCG
>JBEUIR010000261.1:0-3740 GCA_040415395.1 Candidatus Thiothrix namsaraevi | reverse complement strand
CCAAAGACACACGACGGAGCTTCCCATGCCAGCACTCGCCGAAAAACTAAAAATCACCCCCGAAGACTACCTTGCCGCAGAAATGGACGCGCCCACCCGCAGTGAATACGTACAAGGCGAAATCTACGCAATGGCAGGCGCAAGCGACGGGCATGTAACCGTAAACGCCAACCTGATCACCCTGATCAAACCCCATCTACGCGGCTCTGGCTGCAAGCCCTACATCAACGACATGAAAGTGCGGATCGGCACGGATGATGCCTACTACTACCCCGACCTGCTGGTTTCTTGCGACTCCGCCGACCACAAACGCAACTACATCAAACAGTCCCCACTGTTAATCATCGAGATTCTGTCATCCAGCACCGAAGCCTACGACCGAGGCGGCAAGTTTGCCTTTTACCGCCAATTGACCAGCTTGCAAGAATACGTACTGATTGACCCGCGCACCTACCGCGTCGACGTATTCCGCCGCACCCCACAAAACCGCTGGGAACTGTTCAATTTTGAAGGTGAAAATGCCGAAGTCGAATTTGCCAGCATTAACTTTCACTGCCCGATGCAAGCCGTTTACGAAGACGTGGATTTTGAACTAAATCACTCGGCATTCTAATACCGCCAGTACATCCATTTTACACAGTCCCCGTTAACCTGCTAAAGTTCTGCTTAAACGTAGCACGTGAGGATTTCCCCATGCAAACCATCGGCATTAAAGAGCTGAAAACCAACCCCGCCGTCTTAACCAAAGCAATGGAAGCCAAAGAACACCTACTGATTTCCAAACGCGGCAAACCTTTTGCGCTCGCCACCGCACTGGATGACTCCCTGTTTGATTTAGGTTTAAAAACGTGGCTATTGACCCGCGCTTATGCCAGCGGCGGCTTATCCTTGGGGCAACTGGCTCGCGCACTGGATAAATCCTATAGCGACATTGCCAAGTTACTGACCCTGCTGAATATTCCGGTATTGGATTACGATCTCGCCGATGAACTGGACACTTTGGAAAGCCTCGGATGAGCCACGCCATTATCAGTGACAGCAGCAGCCTGATCATGGTCACGAAACTCGAACGGCTGGACTTGCTCACCAACCTATTCCCGCAAATCTACATCCCCCAACGGGTCGCCGAAGAAATCACTGCCAAAGAAGAGCGTGTTGCCCATTCCGTTTTAAATCACCCCGCTTTTACTGTCATCGCCAGTACCGACCATAGCCTACTCGCTTTGCTGGATGGCACACTTGACTATGGCGAAGCCGAAGCCATCACCTTGGCGCAAGAAAAACAATTGCTGTTGCTGATTGACGAGAAAAAAGGGCGAAAAATTGCCAAGAACATGGGGCTAAAAATCATCGGACTGCTCGGCGTACTGCTCCTAAACCAACGACGTGGACATATTCCCACCACGGAAGCATTGGACTTGCTGGCACAGATCAAGCGAATGAATTTCCGCTTGTCTGCCCAATTGGAAAGTGATTTTCTGCAACAACTGCAACGCTGAGAATATCAACTGCCTACTACCGTACTTGCCACGCCCGCCATAAACGCTTGCACCTTCGCCGCATCCTTCACACCGGGCGCAGACTCCACCCCGCTGCTCACATCCACCGCATACACGCGGCTGGTGCGAATCGCTTCCGCGACATTTTCCGCCGTCAACCCGCCTGCCAAAATAATCGGCTTGGGGTAATCCTGCGGCACTTGCGTCCAATCAAAGGTTTCACCCGTGCCACCCGCCGCGCCCGGTGCGTGGCTATCCACCAAAAAGCCTTGCGCATCGGGGAAACGCGCCGCATACGCCGCAAAGCCACCCGATTCCGCCAAGCCCTTCATCCCCACCGCTTTCAAATACGGGCGGGAAAATTGACGGCAATACTCCGGCGTTTCCGAACCGTGGAATTGCAGAATATCCAGTGGCACGGCTGCCAGTACTTCACGCACCACATCCGCCTCCGCATCCAAAAACAAGCCTACCGTGGTCACAAACGGTGGCATCGCCGCGCAAATGTCCGCCGCTTGCGCAATGCTCAGATTGCGCTTGCTCTTAGGGTAAAATACCAACCCAATCGCATCCGCCCCCGCCGCACTGACCATTGCCGCGTCCATGACTGAGGTGATTCCGCACACTTTTACCCGACAGCGCATAACCGTAATTCCTGAGCAATAAAAGCCGCCAAGTTACCACAGACAGCTTGTCAGCCAAACAGGAAAGCACAAGGCGCTTGCTTTACGATAAGCGCATGTACGCAACACTACCCGACTACAGCACCGCCCTGCCCTTGCCCCGAATGGTTAACCTGCCACCGGGGCGCTTCCTGATGGGCGGGATAGAGGGGCGCGACGACGTGGAAGGCGGCTGCACTGCCCATGAACGCCCTGCTCGTCAGGTTTACATTGCCGCGTTTGCACTCGGTAAATACCCCGTGACTTTCGACGAATACGATGCCTTTTGCGAAGCCAGCGGTTTTCCACTGCCCGACGACAAAGGCTGGGGACGCGGCAAACATCCGGTGATCAACGTGAGTTGGGACGACGCGCAAGCCTATTGTCACTGGCTCAGCAGCATGAATGGCGTGACGTATCGCCTGCCATCCGAAGCCGAATGGGAATACGCCACCCGCAGCGGCAGCCACACCGCCTACCCGTGGGGAATGCAAATCACCAGCGCCCACGCCAACCACCAAATGCAGCACGGCATGACCACGCCGGTAGGCAGTTACCCCGCCAATGCCTTCGGTTTACACGACTTGTGTGGAAATGTATGGGAATGGGTGCAAGACTGCTGGCACGATTCCTATCACGGTGCGCCTGCGAATGGGCAAGCATGGGAAGATAGCGGCAACCACCACGAGCGGGTACTACGTGGCGGTTCGTGGAACGACAGACCGCGCTATTTACGCGCCGCCTATCGGGTTAAGGATTATGCCAGCAGTCGCCAGATCTTCCGTGGCTTCCGCGTGGCACGTTCGCTTTGAGGCTTATTTGAAAATTTCGTCGAAAAACGCCTTCATCGCTGCCCATGAACGCTGATCGGCTTTTTCATCGTACTTCAGGTTGTCAATGCCGTATTTGCCTGCGTTCGGGTTGGTGAAACCGTGGCGCACATCGCTGCCATAGGCGACAAATTGCCAATCCGCGCCGGTTTTTTCCATCTGCTCGGTAAATTTGTTCACGGTTGCCGGTGGAACCATGCCGTCAGCATTGCCGTGGAACGCAAGAATTTTGGTTTTGATTTCGGTGCCATCCGGTGCTGACGGCAGTGAACCGTGGAAACTCACCACGCCGTCAATGTCCGTGCCGCCGTAAGCCATTTGCATCATCGTCCCGCCGCCGAAGCAGTAGCCAATCGCCGCGAGTTTTTCCACGTCTACTTTGTCGCTTTTCTTAAGCTGTTCCAGACCTGCATTCGCTGTTGCTCGCCATGCGTCAACGTCGGAAGTGATTTCCGTCATCCATTCCTTGGCTTGTTCTGGCTTGTCGGTGGATTTGCCTTCGCCGTACATATCCGCCGCAAACGCCACGTAACCCATTTTCGCCAGTTCTTCAGCACGGTTTTTGGCGTGGTCGTTTAAACCCCACCATTCGTGAACGACTAATACGCCGGGGCGTTTTTCTGTCACGGCATCGTCGTAATACATTTGCCCGACGAATTTTGTGCCATCGAGTTCATAAGATACGGCTTCGCTCTTGACGGCTGCCATGACGTTGCTTGCCAATAGGGATAAGCCAGCGATTGCCAGCA
>JBEUIR010000260.1:0-3763 GCA_040415395.1 Candidatus Thiothrix namsaraevi | reverse complement strand
CCGTAAGCAATGCGTAACATGGTCAGCGGATGTGTTGGCGGAGGCATACCCTCATCCAACCCATTCTCGATTTGATGCCCTGCCATTGGGCAATCACTGCCGTAGTAATCCGGCTTGGCTTGTTTTACTTTGCCAAACAGCGGGCGGCAAATTTTCATCGAAATATCGTGGAACTCGCTTTTCACCGCATACGTGCCGTCATGCCCGGAACAACGTTCCAGCAATTCCAACTTGGTATCCGGCACTAACTCCAGCAGTTCGCGGGTTTTGTAACCGATATTCTGCACCCGCAAATGGCAAGACGTGTGGTAGCTGACCTTGCCCAAAGATTGCTTGAAGTTGATGTTCAACTTGCCTTCTTTGTGGCGCAACATCAGGTACTCAAACGGGTCGAAAATACGCCCTTTCACGGTTTGCACATCAGCATCATCAGGGAACATTAGCGGCAATTCCTGCTTAAACATCAGCACGCATGACGGTACGGGGCCGACAATATCCCAGCCTTCGTTGATGAGTTTCATCATTGCCGGAATATTGGCTTCTTTCGCCGCTGCAACGGATTCCAAGTCGCCCAATTCCAATTTGGGCATCCCGCAACACTGCTCTTTATCCAGCAACGTCACCGGAATGCCGTTGATTTCAAATACCTTACGCAAATCATCGACGATATGCGGCTCGTTGTAATTGCCGTAGCACGTCGCAAAAATCGCTACTTTGCCCGTGGTACGCCCTGCTGCAATCGCCTTGGATTCATCTAAATTTTTGTAACGTGCCACGCGGTCACGCCCTTTGTCGCTGTGGTACGACGGGATTTTCGCATTCGGATGCACACCCAACACTTTGTCGAGTTGCTTGCGGAAAGCAGGGCTTTGATTCATTTTATTGACCACACCCGCAACCACCGGAATACCTGCCAGCTTGCCGACCATATCGGTGGAACTCAGCACTTTATCGCGGAATTTGGTTTCACCCTTCTTAAACTTCACCGCTTTGGCACGTAGCATTAGGTGCGGGAAGTCGATATTCCACTCGTGCGGCGGAATGTACGGGCATTTGGTCATGTAACACAGGTCGCACAGATAGCAGTGATCCACGACCTTCCAATAATCTTTTTTGTCAACGCCATCCACTTCCATCGTGGAAGACTCATCCACCAAATCGAATAAGGTGGGGAAGGAATTGCACAGGCTGACGCAACGGCGGCAACCGTGGCAGAGATCAAAGACGCGCTCCATTTCGTGCAGGACGGCATCTTCGTTGTAAAATTCGGGGTTTTTCCAGTCGAGCGCGTGACGGGTGGGGGCTTGCAGGCTGCCTTCGCGTATCGGGGTTGCCATGATTGTTGTTCTCCGTTAGGGGTGTAGGGACGAAAAGGCTTCGCCCCTACCAAGACTTTAAGCGTCCAGATTATCCAGTGCTTTCTGGAAACGGTTGGCGTGTGAACGCTCCGCTTTTGCCAGTGTCTCGAACCAATCAGCGATTTCGTCGAAACCTTCTTCACGTGCGTCTTTTGCCATCCCAGGGTACATATCAGTGTACTCGTGGGTTTCGCCCGCGATAGAGGCTTTCAGGTTGGCAGCAGTCGGGCCGATTGGCAGACCAGTTGCTGGGTCGCCAGAGGCTTCCAAGTATTCCAAGTGACCGTGCGCGTGACCGGTTTCACCTTCCGCAGTGGAGCGGAATACGGTGGCAACGTCGTTGTAGCCTTCAACGTCAGCTTTGGCTGCGAAGTACAAATAACGGCGGTTGGCTTGAGATTCACCAGCAAAGGCATCTTTCAGATGCTGTTCTGTCTTACTACCCTTCAGTTCCATAGTGGACTCCTCGGTTGCATGGTTGATTAAACTTTTTGGAGCATTATACTCTAAGTGAAAGTATCGCCGACTTCCAATCGTATATTGTGAATGTTTCATTCGATTTAACCAAACGTTGACCCGTCGAGGAGATGAGGAACATGAAAGTTGCCGCAGCCGTTTATACGCTTGCCTCCGTTGTGGTATTGGCCTTAATGGTCATGCGCCCCCCCGTGAATATTGCCAGTACAACTCAAGAGGCAGCCAACACCCCCACGCCTGAAGCGGCTGCGAGCACGGCTATGCCCGTCACTATGCCAGCCGTCGCCCCCACTGCGGACACCGCAGTAACCAGTACACCTCCAGCGCCTGCGGTGACACCTTCGCCAATGACTGAACCCGCACCAGCGGTTGCCTCCCCTCCACTTACGAACAAACCGGCACCAGATGCTAATGCGACGCCCGATTACGCCCGTGAGCAACGCCTTGCGAGCGAAATCAGTGATACGATTATGGATGGCGAGGTGATTAGTCTGAATGACGGCACTCAGAATTTCATGGGCATCCTCATGGCAGCGGAACAACCACGAGGGGCTGTTATTATTTTGCATGGGCGTGGCTATCATCCAGATTGGGAAGATGTCGTGCACCCCTTACGGGTAGGTTTGGTGGCAAAAGGCTGGACAACCTTATCCTTGCAAATGCCAGTATTGGAAAAAGAAGCCAAGTACTACGATTACGTCCCGTTATTTGCCAATGCGGACAAACGCATCAACGCGGGTATAGCGTTGCTGAAGCAACAAGGCATTACCAACATCGTATTAGCGGCCCACAGTTGCGGCGCACACATGGCCATGAACTGGGTAGAGACAACTGGCGGAAAGGATATTGCCGCTTATGTGGGGCTGGGAATGGGAGCAACCGATTACCAACAGGAACTGCTGCACCCCTTCCCGCTGGATAAATTAACCGCACCCGTATTGGATGTGTATGGCGAGAAAGACTTTCCGCAAGTACTCAGCCTTGCACCGGAACGTCAGGTACTGATGCAGAAAGCAGGCAATACGCATTCCAAACAAATGGTGCTACCCGATGCCGACCATTATTACAAAGACAAGGGCGACGCGCTCACGGCGGTAGTCGCTAACTGGTTAAACAGCTTACCGTGATACTCCGAAAATAAAAAAGGTCGCACTAAGGGCGACCTTTTTGAGAGGGACAATTTAGGAGTAAGCAGGCTTACAAGCGCCCGGAACACGTCCGAAACCAATCAACCGATCGCCCCAATAGCCTACAAGCTTATCGGTGGTGATGGCTTTGCCAGTACGCGGGGCATGGACAAACTTCTCATCACCCAAGTAAATACCAACATGACTGATGCGCTTGCCACTGGTTTTGAAGAAAACCAAGTCGCCTTTGCTGGCTTCATGCTTAGGGATTTTGACTGATGATGCGTATTGCTCCGCAGCGGTACGTGGCAGGGAAATACCAGCACCTTGCTCAAAAGCGAATTGCGTCAAACCACTGCAATCAAAACCCGTTTTAGGGCTTTCACCGCCGTAGCGATACATTTTGCCTTTTTGCTTTTCAGCATTCCACACCACACGATCCAACAGGGTGGTATCACGTGAGGCTCGAACAGGTATTTTCGTCACAGTTGCCGAAGTATTTGAAGTATTCTTAGAATGGGCAAACTGCGCGGTATATACCTTGGCTTGTTCTGCATCCGCAGTTTTAACAGTTTCAGAATTACAGCCAGCCAGTAACAATGCCATCATCCCTACACTCAATAGGGCTAACGGCTTCACACTAACACTACTCATAATCTCTTGTATAACCTTTTTTGCGTTCTTTCGTATAGAACAATAATTTTTGTTTGTGATGCCTTTACACACTATAAAACATCACGGAACCAACGTTAGCAGAGTCTACACACTGGAAACAACCATAGTGGTCAATATTAGTTCAGA
>JBEUIR010000259.1:0-3783 GCA_040415395.1 Candidatus Thiothrix namsaraevi | reverse complement strand
TGCGTTACCGCGTTCTTGTGTCCGACAACAGCGGTTTTCCCATCCGGGCTGATGGCTAAGCTGGTGGGGGTAAGGTTCAAGACGACGGCTTGTTGTTCACCGCTGGCTGGATTAATGATATTCAAGGCATTATCGGGTGAGGAACTGACGGTGATTAAGCGTTCCAGTGCGTCGCTATAGGCTGCATCCACGGCATTGCGTGTCAGCAAACGGGAGGTTGTGCCACCGGTTGTGCCACCAGTCGTGCCGCCGATTGCGATGCCACCACCTGTTGAGGTGGATGAACCGCCAGTCGTGCCGGTGGATGTGCCGGTATTGCTACCTGTTGAGGTGCCAGTCCCAGTGTTTGTCGTCGTGCCATTGTTGCTACCGCTTGTGGTCGTCGTTGCCGGTATGGATAGCGAAGCACCGGTTCCGCCGCCACAAGCGACCAGTACGCTAGACATCAGCATGACTGGAATGATATTGCTCACATGCATATAAACCTCCCATCTTGTTATTAGTGATTTTCGTTGGGAAAGACGTAGACCCCATTATAAACTAATTATCACAATAAATTAAAATTATAAATAAACCTGCTGGTCATGCGATAACCCACAATCATTATTGACCCTGCTATAATGTTTCCACCCTATTAGAAGGAATGCTCACATGCCCACTATTATGATTACAGGAGCCAATCGCGGCATCGGTCTGGAACTGGTTCGTCAGTACGCCGCTGACGGCTGGGAAGTGCTTGCCTGTTGCCGTTCGCCTGAAAATGCCCCCGAACTTAAGCAACTGGTGGCTGCCAATGGCAACATCAGCGTTCACCTGCTGGATGTCACCAACACGCAACAACGCAAAGTGCTGGCTACCCAACTGAAGGGCAAGCCCATCGACATACTCTTCAATAGCGCCGGGGTATCCGGTAGCTGGAGCGCCCAAGGTTTCGGGCATTGCCAAGCCGAGGAATGGCTGGACGTTTTGCACATTAACGTGGTGACACCAATGCTCATGATGCAAGATTTCGCCGCCAACGTTGCCCTCAGCGAGCGCAAAATCATTGCCAATATGAGCAGCAAAATGGGCAGTATCGCGGACAATACTTCTGGCGGCAGTTACCTCTACCGTTCCAGCAAAGCCGCGTTGAATATGGTCAACAAAAGTGCAGCGCACGATTTGGCGCGTAAAGGCATTAGCGTGGTATTGCTGCATCCGGGTTGGGTACGCACGGATATGGGCGGCCCGAACGGCGAGCTATCGGTGGAAGAATCCGTAACCGCGTTGAAACGCAATTTGGCAAACGTGACCTTCGCCGATTCCGGGCGCTTGCTTGACATTGATGGCAGTAGCATCCCGTGGTAAATGAGTTCAAAATCAGCTCACTGGAACTGAAAAACTTCCGAGCTTTTGAAGCATTGGAGATAGATTTTCACAAGAATCTAACGGTTGTCGTTGCCAAGAATGGCGTGGGTAAACGCACTGGCAACGCTATCAACGGGGGAAAAAGTGACTGGGGCGAAGCCGCATAAAGCCTTGCTTTCGCGCCTACAACGCCTGTCCCGCAGTCTGTCGCACAAGGTTAAAGGCAGTGCCAACCGCCACAAGGCAAAACAGAAGTTGGCAAGGCTTCACGCCAAGATAGCCAACATCCGCCAGGCATCCTAATTGCTTATAGCCAGTGTGAGTATTGACAGACACTGCCCCTTTATCAGTAGAATACCCTACTAAATTACTAGGCAATTTGAGGAGACCTAAACAATGAGCGTAGAAATCCCAGCACGTGATGGCGATGGTTATTTGCTGAGCATGGATGCTTGGACCCCTGAAATCGGCAAGGCGATGGCAGAAGCTGATGGTGTCGAGCTGACCGATGAGAAATGGGGGCAGATTCTGAAAGCGCGTGAGTATTACGAAGATCAAGCTGTTGTACCACCGATCCGCAAGTTCTCCAAATTCATTAACATGGATCAGAAAGAACTGTTTGCGCAATGGAAAACCGGTCCAATGAAGCCGATTACCAAATACGGCGGTTTACCGAAGCCTACCGGCTGCGTGTAATGTTTGCGCGTGCGGGGTTAGGCGTACTGCCCCGCACACCAGCCTGATGCCCACGCCCATTGAAAGTTATACCCGCCTAGCCAGCCGGTGACATCCACGGTTTCGCCGATGAAATACAGCCCCGGCACTTTGCGGGCTTCCAACGTTTTAGACGATAATTCACGGGTGTCTACTCCACCCAAACTCACTTCAGCAGTACGCATTCCTTCTGTTCCTGCGGGCGTTAATTCCCATGCGTGTAATTGCGTGGCAATCGACTGGAGCAATTTGTCACCGTATTGCCCCAAGGGACGGTTAGGAAACAGGGTTTCGCATAAACGTTGCGCCAATCTGTTGGGTAATACGTCGGCTAACACGGTTTTTAATTCTGCTTTCGGGCGTTGTTTTTGTAAGGTTTGTAGCCAAGCGTAAGCATCCTGCCCCGGCAGCAAATCAATCTGCACCGCATTACCCTTTTGCCAATACGATGAAATCTGCAACATTGCAGGACCACTCAAACCCCGATGGGTAAACAGCATCTGTTCGCGGAAATAACCTTCCCCGCAACTGACTGCCACTGGTGCACTAACGCCTGCTAAACCCGCGAATAAACCATCTAACAGAGTTTGGTCAACAGTGAATGGTACGAGTGCAGGGGAAAATGGGATATTTCTCAAGCCAAACTGCTTGGCGATGTGGATGCCGAAATCCGTCGCACCCATGCGGGGAATTGACGGTCCGCCGGTAGCAATCACCAGTGAGTTTGCTTGCACGATCCCGTGCGTCGTTTGCAGGTGGAAGTATGCTGCCTCCCGATGGGTATGGGTTACTTCGGTATTCAGGCGTAAGGTGACACCCGCTTCTTGGCATTCTGTCCACAACATATCCACAATTGCAGGGGCTTTTTGGTCACAAAAGAGTTGCCCTAAGGTTTTTTCATGCCAACTCAAGTGGTATTGGCGCATCAAATCGAGGAAGTCGTGTGGGGTATAGCGTGACAGTGCCGACTTGCAAAAGTGGGGATTCTGCGACAAATAAGCGCCGGGGTTGACGTGCAGATTGGTAAAATTACAACGCCCGCCACCGGAAATGAGGATTTTTTTGCCAATCTTGTCGGCTTTGTCGAGCAATAGCACGCGCCGCCCACGTTTTCCGGCTGTTGCTGCGCACATTAACCCCGCTGCACCAGCACCGAGGATCACGACATCATAAGTTTCTGAAGTTTGCATGGGCGCATAATAAGCGTTTGTTTGCTAATAAAAAAGCCCGCGATAGGTGCGGGCTTTGGGAAATCTTTCGATCGGGAGGTTTATTACCAGTGAATGCTCACGTTGCGTTTTCCCCAACGTTTTGCTTCGCGCACATCTTTCCCCATGTAAATGTCGATTTTTTTGCGCCAGCGTGCGTTCATTTTGTCTAAAACGATGTATTCGCCATCGAGGTATTCACCATCGTGGCTCTTGATTTTTACCCTGTCACCGTAGCTAAGGCCATGCTTTTTCAAGAGATCTCTGGAAATAGCGATGGCTTTTATGCCAGGTGTTAGGCGGTCGCCCCATGCGGCGATGTCTGGAGTACTATCAGTTTGTGCAGGAACTGAGTTATAAGCGGTAGCGGTTACATGAAGGCTGTTCGGCCGTTTCTGCCCAGCCGAGGCGGTTCCAACCACGCTAATGGTTAGAAAAACCACTGTCAGGAGACGTTTTACAGTAAACATAAATTAACCTAAGTTTTTAATTTAAAAGAAATTTCAGCAAAGTT
>JBEUIR010000258.1:0-3788 GCA_040415395.1 Candidatus Thiothrix namsaraevi | reverse complement strand
GACAAAATGACCGACCATCGCACCTTGCTATTAGAAATCTATGCCGCTGGCTTAGCCGCCGTCAATGGCGAAATGGCTGTTTACCAAGCATTACTTGCCAAGGGTAATCGCGAGGCGTGCCATGTGGTGGCGATTGGCAAAGCGGCGGAAGCGATGTTCATGGGGGCAAGCCGTTACCTGACCACACAGATCACCAGTGCCTTGCTGATTACCAAACACGGTCACGTCACCGTTCCACAGCCATCTTATGTGCAAGTCGTCGAAGCGGCACATCCGCTTCCTGATGAATCGTCATTGGCGGCGGGTAAGCAGTTGCTGACGTATCTGCAAGCATTGCCCGCCAATGAGCCGGTGTTGTTTCTGATTTCAGGCGGCGCATCCAGCTTGGTTGAAGTGTTGGATGCGGGCTGGAGCTTGCCGCGCTTGCAACAAGCTACTCAGGCAATGTTGGCAAATGGGGCTGTTATCAGCGACATTAATGCAATGCGGCGAGCGCTCTCCCTCATTAAAGGCGGCAAACTGTGGGGGTATTTGGGCGAACGCTCGGTCTCTTGTTTGCTGATTTCTGATGTACCCGGCGATGACCCTGCGGTGATCGGTTCGGGCTTATTGTTTCCAGCGCCGCATGACATGTTTGATTGGCAAATTGTTGCCAGCAATCGCCAAATGTTGGCGGCAATGGCTGCCACCGCGCCTGCCGATTTGCCGGTGCATGTGATGCCTGATTTCATCGAAGGCGATGCGGAAGCAAACGCGCAATGGTGTGTGAATCAGTTGCATGAGCGTGCTCCCGGTCTTTACTTGTGGGGGGCAGAAACCACGGTGCAATTGCCGTTGAACCCCGGTCGCGGGGGGCGCAATCAGCATTTCGCCTTGGCAGCGGCACTTTACCTGAACCCGGACGCTGCTATTTACCTATTGGCAGCCGGTACGGATGGCACGGATGGGGTGACAGCCGATACCGGGGCGTTGGTCGATAGTGGCACTGTTTCGCGTGGTAACGACCAAAATCTTGACCCTTGGGCTTGTTTACGTGCCGCTGATGCCGGTACATTCCTTGAAGCCAGCGGCGACCTGATCCATACAGGGCCGACGGGTACGAACGTGATGGATGTCATTATCGGCTTAAAATTACCATGCAAAACCTCTACCGAGCAGCATACGCCTGCTTAATGCAATCTGACATTGACCAGAAGTTGGTCGGTGCGCAGCAACTCTACGCCGCTTGGCAACAAGGCGACTTATCGCGCGATAATGAGCCGGACTTTCCGGTGCAAACCATTGCCGTGCCGGGTCGACCTGCCAAGCCGGAATTGGTGCACCCTAAATATGTGAAACAACGTAAACTCAGCACCCCAGAAGGACGGCGGGCATTATTACATGCCGTTGCACATATTGAATTTAATGCGATTAATTTGGCGTTGGATGCGGTCTACCGTTTTCGCGAGTTACCGGATGCTTACTACGGTGATTGGCTACAAGTGGCTGCGGAAGAGGCTTACCACTTCAGTTTGTTACGCGCTCGGATGCTGGATTTTTCCTGTGTTTATGGTGACTTGCCCGCGCACAATGGTCTGTGGGAACAAGCCTGTAAGACCGACCATGATGTGCTGGTGCGCATGGCGCTGGTGCCACGAGTGCTCGAAGCACGCGGGCTGGATGTTACCCCCGGTATGATGCAGCGCTTGCGCGAAGTCGATGATGCTGAAACCGTTGAAATATTAACAATTATTTTGCGGGATGAAATCGGGCATGTGCGGATTGGCTCGCGCTGGTTTCATTACTGTTGTGCGCAACGTGGCTTAGAATCAGATGCCACTTTCCGGCAATTACTTCGCGATAATTTGCCCGCGCCTTTGCGAGGACCGTTTTATACCGAGGCACGGTTGCAGGCGGGTTTTAGTGCTGAAGAGTTGGAGCAGTTGGTAGACATGGAAAAAAACTGGCTTTAACACACCATTTATCGGCTTAACTGACCACTACCTGACTCATTACGGGTATTTTCTGGAATTTTCCGGCAAAATTGTGGTCATTAGACTATATTAATAGTCGGGCTTTTCAGTGAGTGTCTTAATTGTCATGAAAAAAATAGTGGAAAAACTGGGTTCAGTGTGGTTGGCGGTGGTTTTTTTGGGTTGGTCGCTCAGCGTGTCCGCCGCAGAAAAACCTGCCAGTTGTGTGGGTTTCAGTGCGAAAACGCTCAATCAGCACGCCAGCGCGTATCAAGCAGATATTAAAAAAGCAGCTAACCGTTACAGCGTGAACCCATCGTTGATCAAGGCAGTGATGGCTACGGGTAGTTGCTTTAATCATGCTTATGTCTCACCTGATGGCCGGGTGGGGCTGATGCAATTGCAGATGGACACCGCCAAGCGTTTTGGTGCATTCGATGTGTTTACCCCAGAAGCCAATATTGACGCGGGAACCCGTTACCTCAGTTATTTGCTCCGACGTTACCAAGGCAGCCAAGCAGAAGTATTGGCAGCGTATGTCGCCAATAGTGGCACGCTTTGGCATGAGCCGGAGCTGCCGGTGGCGCTTGAGCTGATTCAAGAACCAGTTAAGCAACATTTGGCGACTCTGCTTAAGCTCGATGGCAATAAAAAAGCCAATCGCCAAGCGTTGGCATTATTGAAAAAATGGGCAAGTTCCACCAAGGTTTACCACACCGCTTTAGCTGCACTCCCACAACCTGATATGAAAGCCGCCAAAACATGGTTTCAGTCGCGTTTAACCAAGGTGCATTACCCGCGCACACCCGAAGTGAGAGGTTGTGGTGGTTTTAGTGCTAAAACCTTGCAAACAAAAGCTGCGCCGTATGAAGACATAATCAAAGAATCCGCCAAACGTCATGGGGTGAACCCTGCACTTGTGAAAGCGGTGATTGCCGCCGAGAGTTGCTACCGGGAAATGGTGGTGTCGCATAAGGGCGCGTCGGGTCTGATGCAATTGATGCCGGAAACGGCGGCAGAGTTGGGGGTGCTCGATATTTTTGATCCACAGGAAAATATTAACGGTGGCACACGCTACCTCAGTTGGTTAGTGCGGCGTTATGACGGCAGTGTGCCTCATGCGATTGCGGCATACAATGCGGGGCCGGGCAGGATAACGCAGGGTGAACCTATTACGATTACGTTTACCGAAACCCGTGGTTATATCCGTAATGTGCTGACCAACTTGACCAAGCTGGAACAGGGTAAAAAGTCTGTTGAGCAGGCGCGTTTGCTATTAGCAGGGTGGGAACAGACTGAATTGGAATACCAAGCGGCGTTACGTGGTGAAACGCTGGCGGTGGCTGAGCCGGAAGTTGCCCCCGTTGCGGAAGAAATCACCGCGCCTAACCCTGGAATAACCTTGGCATTTATCCGTACTGAAAAGGTTTTGCCGACGGCGGCAGATGCGGAGATTCCGCCGAATGTGCACCTGATTTCAGCGATTGATCAGGGGATTGTGCGGGTAAAGCATATTAAAACCACTGAATTGATTCCTGCTGAAGCGATGGCTGAAACTGAACCGGCGGTAATGCCTGACATCGCCCCAGTCGCATCAGCACAACCAGAGCCACCGGGTTTGCAAACTTGTGAGGCTGTGTCAGCGGCTTTGCTTACGCAAACGGAACAGCGCGGCAGCGGGCGTTATGGTGCTTTTTTCTACGCTGTCCAAGCGGGTGATACTTTGGAACAGGTGGCGCAAAAGCTTGGTGTTAATGCCGACGTGATCACGCAGATTAACAATGTTGCGTGGGAGCAGCCATTGCGGGCAGGGGTGCAGTTGAAGGTTGCGGAGTG
>JBEUIR010000257.1:0-3811 GCA_040415395.1 Candidatus Thiothrix namsaraevi | reverse complement strand
ACTGGTATTTCCCGGATGAATCAAAATATTACCCAGCATGACATTGACATCATTATTTGGTCCAGTGTAAAGCGTAGTGCCATCCATATTGAAATCCGTAGAATAATAGCCTAGCAGCTTAAATGACGCATTTACCTGAGTATTTTCAGGAGCCACCAAAATAGCACCTAATAACACACTATTATCACTACCTGGGCCACTCGAAATAACCGTATTACTATTATTCGCATCCCCCGCCCACATGAACGCGCCGTTACTATTTTCCAAACGTGCGAGGCTACGGCCATACACCGACGTGGTACGCGCAGTAAAATCGACTACCGCTGGCGTTGCCTGCTTAATCATAACCGGCGTTTCTGTCGTGACTGCTAAATGGTTACGGTGACGCACCATAATGTAGTAAAGACCATCCTCCGCATTAAAAATGGGTAACTGTTTAGAGCCGGTGGTGGCATCCACAATATCACCGTCACGTTGCAACAAACCCGCTGCCACCGCGACGCGCTTACTGGGGTCAAACAAATGGCGTAATTCCACTAAAACCCAATCCACAGGAGCATCCCCACCGGTTGCTGCCAATACAGCCGCAGATGCCGTTTCCTTACCCTTGTAATCAAATGGCGACACCATGCCAGAAGAAGTGGCATAGCCAAACGCTGTTTTTAACTCCCCATACGGTTGCAAATGCGGCATTAACCCCAAACGGTGCAAATCCCCACGCATCATTTTAGTCGATGCTTGATAAGCCCCCTGCAACCACACTCGCAGGCTCACATTGACGGACGATACATCGTCGAGATTCGTCACCGTTACCGTGATACTTTGGGTCGCACTCATGCCACCAGCATCCTTCACCGTTACCACAACACGATAAACATTGTCTTGGTCGACATCTTTAGGGGCTTCAAAATCCGGGGCTGCAATGAATTCCAACATTCCGGTCGCGGCATTTATCTTGAATAAGGCAGCATCCGCACCGCCGCTAATGCTATACGTCAGGGCATCACCATTCGGATCATTAGCGGTCACGACGGTAACTAGCGCTTTATTTTCTTCCACATCCTGAGAGGCATTCGCGATACCACTATAGCTAGTAATGACAGGAGGCAGGTTTTCCAAGACATCCGCGACCACTAGGTTTATGGTTTGTGACACATGTTGTGAGCCATCGCTCGCGGTCACTGTCACCACATAAATATTGTCTTTATTGCTATCGTGCGGTTTTTCATAATCAGGGGCTACGATAAAACTGAGCGTGCCGCCACTGCTGATCTGGAATAGCGCGGCATCCGCCCCTCCGCTAATACTGTAGGTAATCGGATCACCATCGGCATCAGTAGCCGTCACAATCGTCGCTACCTTTTTATTTTCTTCCATGCTTAACGTGGCACTAGCGCCACCACCGTCACTAATAATCTTCGGCGGGGCGTTTTCCACCGCATCCGTTACGGTGACGAAGAGCAATTGCGTGGTTTCAAACACCCCATCCGTCGCAATCACGGTTAAAATATAAATATTATCCTGATTAGCATCTTTAGGAGCTTCATAATCTGGGGGTTTAATGAAGGCTAATTTGCCGCTATTGGTATTAATCTGGAACAAACCGTCATCCGCCCCTGTGGCTAAACGGTAGGTAATGGTATCGCCATCAACATCCGTTGCCACCACGGTCGTCACCGCCTGCTGGTTTTCTGGCACACTGATGTTTGCCGTCGCACCACCACCATTGCTGGTAATCACCGGCGGCTTGCCCTCCTGCACGTTGAGAATTTGTACGCGGATAAGTTGTGTATCGGCTAACTCACCATCGCTGACCCGGACTTCCACTTCATAGCTATTGTCACGGTTGGCATCGTGCGGTTTTTCATAATCGGGGGCGTTGATAAAACTCAACCTACCGGTACTAAGGGTAATTTTGAATAACGCGGCATCCGCACCGCCCGCAATGTCAAAGGTTAAATAGTCGCCATCCGGGTCAGTCGCCGTTACTTTGGTCACGGCAGTCAGGTTTTCATCCAAACTAACAGTGGCAGTCGTGCCACCACCGTTACTGGTAATTTGTGGTGCAGTATTTTCCACCACATTCAATACCTGCACCGTTAATATCTGGGTATCCGTTAAACTGCCATCACTAGCCGTCACCACCACCTCATACTTATTGTTTTTATCCGCATCAATGGGGAATTCATAGTCGGGTGGTGAGATAAACGCTAACGCCCCTGTCGCCGCATTCAAGGTAAAACGCGCCGCATCCGTACCACTCAGGCTATAGTTAATCGCGCTGCCTTCCGGGTCGGTTGCTTTCGCGGTTGTGACCGCAGTTTGCCCTTCAGGAATGGATACTGTTGCGGTGGCATTCCCACCATTACTGGTAATGACTGGCGGCTGGTTTGCAGGCTTATCCACCGGAGACAACACCAGACTGGCGGTATCATCTTCATTCGGCTTACTGCGACGATTAAACGGTGTCGAATCGGGGTCTTCGTTGAACGCAAAGGTAATTTCCCCATCGACACGGTAACTGCTCGCTGTCCCTACCCGCGCACGGATTTTCAGGGTTTTAGCACCACTGGCAGCAATAGCATCCGCATTCCACACGCCGGTACTAGGGTTATAACGCCCAGCAGAATCGTCGCTCACCCACGTCAAACCGGCTGGCCATTCCAGCCCCACCTCTACCAAACTGGTAGGGATAGGCGTTGCATTTTTGAGGGTGTATGTAATTTCCACCTCACTATTCCAAGCGGGTGAAGTTGTGCTCGCGGTTGCCTGCAAGGAAAGGTCAACAGGCGTGGAGTTAGTGCTGGTTAACCACTTAAAAAATGCCCCGGAATCATAAGCCGGGTCGCTAGCATCCGCTAACGCCAGCTTGACACGGTAACGTTGCCCCGGTGTCAAACCGCCCAAAGACGCGGTAATAGGGCGCGTGTAACCATCCAATTGCGTCGCAGTGCTCCCTCCGCCATTACCATTGTCCACAAAGTACGCAATATTATTCAGATTACAAGCCGCCCCATTGGCATTCGCACCGGGTTTGCCGCCGTTAACATTATTGACTGCGATTGCATCACCCGTGTCCGGCAGAAACGCCGCATTCTGCGTTCCTGACAATCCAGGACCGGAAACAAACAAACCAAAGGCATCGTTGAAACTGCTACAGACGTACTCTGGGTATTCCTCTGAACCAAACGCGAACACGAAGTTAAGCCTATCCCCCGACGGGGTGATGTCAAATTCAATGATAGCCGGGTCATATTTAGCATTCGGGCTGATTTTGCCAAGATCGGGATCAATGTACTGCACCTTGGTATTGTGTGAAAACGCTGCCCCATTGTTTGGTGCTTGAATACTGCCCAGATTTCCCGTATTCAGGAAAACCCCCGTACCCACTCCCCAAACATCAGCACCGCCACTAAAAATGCCGTATTGTTGGGAGACACCCCGTGTAATGGCAAGATTGCTTACCGACAAACCGGGACCGTCCAGCAGATTTGCCATGTCTACTGTACTAGCATTGGCATTATAGGTAGGAGCAGCCTGCGTGAATGTGCTATACGAAAGCATCAGCAGGATGCCCAATGACGTCAGTCGATTGTGCTTCATCGTTTCATAGCCCCAGCGCTCTTATCTTTATTGTTCATTAAGCTCTTTTTGATACGTAGCTTATGAAACGAATTATAGCGAATAAATAAAAATAATTATATAGGGCATTCCACTTATCCGAATGTACCGTTCACGCCTTCACGCCTGCCTTGGCTAGTCGGATAATGCTGACAACCCCAACCTAGCCCATAACCATAATAAAATAAGG
>JBEUIR010000256.1:0-3812 GCA_040415395.1 Candidatus Thiothrix namsaraevi | reverse complement strand
ATAAACTCATGTTTGCAATCTTTCGCCGCCCCGCTCCGTGCCTGACGCACCTCTACATCACGCCGCAGGGTGGTGGAAAAATGCTTGCTGTTACATCTGCCAGCGCGGAGATAGGCAAGGGCTTAGAGGGCGACCGCTATCACGCAGGCAAAGGTTACTGGCATCCGGTAGAAAGCTGTCAGGTTACGCTGATTTCGGAACACGACCTGCAACAAGCCAACAAACGGCTGCCAGTTCCGCTAGAAAGCGGTGAGCATCGGCGCAATCTGGTGATTTCTGGTCTGCAAACCAAGGCATTGCGCAGCAAGCGTTTTCGGATTGGCTCCGTTCTATTCGAGTATCACAAACCGCGTCCGCCCTGTGGCTACATCAACCAATTGACCGGGGAAAACATGACCAAGGCGATGGGTTTGAATAGCGGAGTTTGTTTGCGGGTACTGGAAAGTGGCATTATCACGGTTGGTGATGCACTACTTGTCGAAAACTAAGTTAAATGTCAACAGAACCCAGCGCGTTAGTTTGCTATTTTTCAATACCAGACCAGCCAGCAACCGCTAGAATCTCCCACTTTTAACGCTTTACACTTTTAGAAGGAATTCCCATGAAACACATGATGTTGCAAGAAAAATACCCCGTTTTCACCATGGAAGTCGGCAAAAATGAAATTGCCCACCCCACGATAGACGGCATTGTTGACTATTTCTTGGCAAAAATCGCCGAGCACCCAGTGGCACAATTCATCGCTATTTTCGACCATTACGCGCACACCAAAGCATTGCCACAAGGCGAAATCGCCCCCGACATTATTGCGGCTAAAAATGTGGTGTTCTGCTTCGGTACGCATTTGCCTAACCCGCAAGTGCTGGCAGTACGCCCCCGCGCGATTGGCATTGCTGAAAAAGCCGATACTTTCGTGATCAGCTTTATGGAAGCCCCTATGCCACTCGCGAACAATGCGATGGAAGCATGGGCAAAAGCATTGGTCATCACCGACTAAGGTGTGGGTAGGAGTTGGGACATCCGGTCAAGCTCAGTTTTCCCCGACGATTTCGATCATAAGCGCCACAACGCAAATGAGTAAGCACCGCACTGGACAACGGCGGTGCTTAATAGTCTAATTCCTGCATTGCAATAATCGACAAGAACTACCCCATGAGCGAAGAAACCAGCAAACCCCTCAATTTTATTGAACGCATCGTCAAAGAAGACGTGGAAAGCGGCAAAGTCACCAATGTGCGCACGCGCTTCCCGCCTGAACCCAACGGCTATTTGCACATTGGTCACGCCAAATCCATCTGGCTGAACTTCGGTTTGGCACAGAAATTCGGCGGCAAGTGCAACCTGCGCATGGATGACACCAACCCCGAAAAAGAAGACGAAGAATACGTCGAATCCATCAAAGCCGATGTGCAATGGTTGGGTTATCAATGGGATGGCGACGTGCATTATGCCTCCGACTATTTCGACCAACTGTACGACTGGGCGGTTTACCTGATTAAAGCGGGCAAAGCGTTTGTGTGTGATTTGACCGCTGAAGAAATGCGGGCATACCGTGGCAATTTGACCGAAGCCGGTAAGGAAAGCCCCTTCCGCACCCGTTCTATCGAAGAAAATCTGGATTTGTTTGCGCGGATGCGTGCCGGAGAATTCCCCGATGGCAGCCGCACCTTGCGCGTCAAAATTGATATGGCTTCCTCCAATATCAATTTGCGCGACCCGGTGATTTACCGCATTAAACGTGCCACGCATCACCAAACCGGTGATAAATGGTGTATTTACCCCTCTTACGACTACGCGCACGGGCAAAGTGATGCGATCGAAGGCATCAGCCATTCCGTCTGCACGCTGGAATTTGAAGTACATCGCCCGTTGTATGACTGGTTTATCGACAATATTCCCGTGCCTGCGACCCCGCACCAGTACGAATTTTCGCGCCTCAATATCAATTACACCGTCACCAGCAAGCGCAAACTCAAGCAATTGGTCGATGAAAAACACGTTGACGGTTGGAATGACCCGCGTATGCCCACCGTTTCAGGGTTGCGCCGTCGGGGTTTCACCCCCAAAGCCATTAACGATTTCTGCGAAATGGCAGGCGTCACCAAAGTGGAAGGCGTGGTGGATTTGGGCATGTTGGAATTCGCTATCCGCGAAGATTTGAACAACATTTCTCCGCGTGCCATGTGCGTATTGCGTCCGCTCAAAGTTACCTTGACCAACTATCCTGATGACCAAGTGGAAACCATGACTGCGCCGGTGCATCCGCAAAATGAGGAAATGGGGACACGTGCCATGCCGTTTTGCCGTGAGATTCTGATTGATCAGGACGATTTCCGCGAAGAAGCCAACAAGCAGTACAAGCGTTTGGTATTGGGCAAACGGGTACGCTTACGCAATAGCTACGTGATTGAGGCGGATGAGGCGGTGAAGGATGCGGACGGCAACATTATTGAGGTTCGGGCGCGGGTGATTGAGGATACCGTTGGCAAAGATCCGGCAGATGGCGTGAAAGCCAAAGGCGTGATTCATTGGGTGTCAGCGCGTGACAATGTGGATTGCGAAGTGCGTTTGTATGACCGCCTGTTCAGCGACCCTGCACCGGATGCGGGCGGCAAAAACTTCTTGGAATTCATGAATCCACACAGTTTGGAAATCCTCAACGGCTGCAAAGGTGAAATCGGGCTGGCGACGGCGACGCTGGAAGACCGCTATCAATTTGAGCGTGAGGGGTATTTTGTGCTGGATTCCAAGTATTCGACGACTGAAAAGCTCGTGTTTAATCGGGTGATTGGGTTGCGGGATACTTGGGAGAAGAAGTAGAAGACCCTCACCCCCGCCCGCCTCTCTCGGAGGTAGAGGGGGAGGAAGATGGATTATACTGGTAAATAGATGGTAAATACTGAGGGGAATCGTTATGTTACAAGCAGTTGAAGCAGTTATAAATCCTGATGGTACGGTTCATTTGCTGGAAAACCTGAAGGTGACTCAGCCCACGCGGGTGATCCTGACCTTGTTGCCGGGCAAGATCGGTGAGCTTCCTCACGCTATTTGGGCTGCGCGTAAAGGTGATGTGGCGAATGTATTGGCATTGCTCAAATCTCCACGTTACCAAAAGCGTCCTGCTGGAAATCCGGCGGCAATGGAAGCAGCTATTCGTGAGAATCGTGATGCTTGGGGTGATGAATGAGCCAGCGCATCTATCTGGATGCTTGCATCGTCATCTACTTGATTGAAAAGCACGCTGTTTTCAGACCGAAAATTTTGGAACGTATGGAACAATCACCGGGTTGCCAACTTGCCGTTTCGCCATTGCTGCGGCTGGAGGTGTTAACCAAACCCTTACGTGACCAAAATTTGGAGCTTTACCAAGAGTTTGAGGATTTTATTGCTGCGCAAATCATGCTGCCAATCACGGATGAGATTTATGATGCAGCATTGCAATTACGGGCGCGTTTTCGCTTGAAAACACCGGATGCTTTACACCTTGCAACGACACAATATTATGGTTGTACCGAATTTTGGACGAATGATGATCGTTTGAATGATGCTGCGGGTGAGTTGGCAATCAATTTATTCGCCTAGTCCTATTGTTTTTACTCCGACCCCGGTAACGCGCCGAAAATCTCGGCGGGGTGCAGAATGGTTTCACCGGAATCCAGCACCTCGCGGTAACGCAGCCACCGCCATGCTTCCGCCGAGCCATACACAATCCGCCCCGTCGCCGCGTCCAGCGTCGTGGCATTTCCCTCTGGCAAATGGTAATGCGTTTTCAGGCACGCGCCGCTCGCCACATCCCACAGTTTCACGGTATT
>JBEUIR010000255.1:0-3839 GCA_040415395.1 Candidatus Thiothrix namsaraevi | reverse complement strand
ACTGAGGGACTTTCAGATGAAGAGTTCATTCCATCAGCAGGCTGCCACGCATCGCAAATCAGCTTTAGCCAGCTTGATCCTGTCAGCCACACTAGCTTTGGCTGTTTCACCTACGGTACTCGCCAATAGTTGCGAGGGAGCTGGTGGCTCAGGGGGTCGGCAATTCTGGCTAGGCGTACTGGGTAACTACAACAATGGCGGCGCTATTCACCTCAACTTAGTGGGCAAAGAAGGGACAACCGGTACGCTAAGCAGCAAAGATGGCAGTTGGTCATTGAACTACACAATTCCCGCTTCAGGCTTCTTTGAAACAGACCTACCAAACAGCTTTCAGGTCAGTGGCGATGGCGTCATTCTCAACAACGGTTTAAAAATCACCGGCAACAACGATGTATCAGCCTACATCATCAACGAACAAATCTATACAACCGACGGTTTTTTGGGATACCCAACCAATGCACTCGGTAATGAATATTATGTGATCGGTTATAACGGTTTTAATGCCACAGTACCCTCACGGGGTGTCATCGTTGCCTCGCAAGACAATACCAAGGTTACCGTCACCAAGCCCGGAGGCGCACCAGTCAATATTACCTTGAATGAAGGTCAAGTCTATTCCTTTGAAAACGGTGCTAACGATATTACAGGCTCACACGTTGTTTCCGACAAACCCGTGTCCGTTTTTGGGGGTTCTGCCTGCTCGAATGTTCCGGTTGGCAACCCGTCGTGCGACACCCTAGTGGAACAAATGCTATCCGTCAAAGATTGGGGGGTGGAATACGTTGTTCCCCCGATTCCTTACGGGCAAATGTTGCGGGTAGTAGCTGCGGAAGCAGGCACAGAAGTCTATCAAGATGGCACATTAGTGGCGACTTTGGGTGCAGGTGGGATTTGGACAGGCAATCCTACGAATAATGATACGGTGCACCGCTTTACGACTAATGGAAAGAAAATCCAAGTTGCCCAATACGCTGTTGGCTCACAATTCAGTGGCACAGCCGAGGTTGACCCAGCGATGGGTATTGTACCTTCGCGGGAAATTTGGCTCAGTCGCCACATTTTCAAAGCTCAACCGAACTTTGCCAACACCCTATTGGTCGTCTCACCGACAGCCAATACGGGGGATCTGAAAATCAACGGTGCCGCACCGGCAACTGCCCCCACTTGGATAGCTGTTCCCAACTCCGACTTGTCGTGGACAAAAATTGTAGTGACTGCGGGTGCGATGTACACCATCAGCAGTAATGTCGAAATCGGCATCACCGTTTTTGGTGGTAAAACCTACGAATCCTATATGTTGCCGGGGAACATGGGATTAGGTGACTTCGACCTTGATGCTATCCGCGACCCACAAGACTGTGATGCCGATGGCGATGGTATCCTCAACTCTGTAGAAAAAGCCAATGCCCTACCTGGCACAAACGGTGATTCGGACGGCGACGGGCGTGTTGACGAGCTGGATCTGGACAGTGACAACGATGGCATTCCCGACAATATCGAAGCCCAAACCACCGCTGGCTATATTGCACCGTCTGGCACAATCAGCAACTCAGGCTTGGACACTGCTTATGGCACGGGCTTAACACCTGTGGATACTGACGGTGACAGCATCCCCGATTACATCGACCAAGATTCTGATGGTGCAGGCACAAGCGACACCATTGAAGCGGGGATTACGTTAACGGGAAGCGATTCGGATAATGACGGCTTAGATGATAGTGTTGACTCCGACGATAATATTTATGGCCCTAGCAACGCTGGTATAACCGATGTTTTAAATGCTTACCCAAAGAATGGATCTGAAGTTAACTGGCGGATACTCGGCAACAATGCACCAGTCATTTCCACCGGCAGCGGCAGCGACACCTATACCGTTAGCGTTCCCGAAGGCAAGACCAACACCGGCGTCGATTATGCGGCGACCGATACTGACGGTGAAACCGAAGGTGCTGGTCTAACATGGTCACTCAGCGGTGCAGACGCTGCATTATTTAATATTGACCCAAACACCGGGATCATTTCCTTCAAAGCCGCACCGAGTTGGGGTACTCCCCAAGATGCTGGCGCGAACAATGTGTATGATGTCATCGTCACCGTTACCGATGCGACTGGCGAGATTGACAAGCAAACCTTAGCAATAACAGTCACAGAAGTCGACACCGACGGCGACGGCGTTGGCAACTCGAAAGACAACGACGTGGACGGTGACGGCATTCCCAATGCGACAGAAGGTACGAGTGATGCCGACGGTGATGGCATTGCCAACGATTTCGACCTCGATTCTGACAATGACGGCATTCCTGACAATATCGAAGCGCAAACCACCATTGGTTACAAACCACCCTCCGGTACAGTGAGCGCGAATGGGATTGATACCGCCTATGGTTCCGGTCTGACCCCAGTGAATACCGATGGCATCGACACACCGGATTACGTGGATACCAATTCCGATAACAGTGGTGAGAACGATACGGTTGAAGCCCGCCTCACCTTAGCCAATGCAGATGCGGATAACGATGGTCTGGATGATGCTATTGATACCGATGATGCTAGTTTTGGTCCTGCCAATGCGGGCATTACCGACGTGTTGGCGGCTTACCCGAAAACCGGCGCAGAAGTGAACTGGCGGGCAGTCAATGCTGCGCCAGTCATTTCAACCCCAGCCGCGCTGGATTACGTGGAAAAAACCACTACCCCAGCCGCTGACCTTGCGGCAACTGACGACACCGACACCGAAGGTGACAAGCTGGTCTACAGCATGACCGGCGGGGATGACATGGCACTGTTTGCCATTGACCCGGCAACCGGCGTGCTAACCTTCAAAACCCCTCCCAGCTTTGCTGCCCCCACCGACAAAGACGGCAACAACACCTACCTGGTGGAAGTCGCAGCAACGGATGCGGAAGGCGCGATTACCAAAAAATTGCTGACCATTACCGTATTGAAAGACACCGATGGTGACGGCGTAGGCGACAAAAACGACCTCGACGTAGACGGCGACGGCATCCTCAACAGCGTGGAAGGCACAGCCGATGTTGACGGTGACGGTATTCCCAACCACTTGGATCTGGACTCCGACGGCGACGGCATCCCCGACAATATCGAAGCGCAAACCACCGCAGGCTTCAAACCGCCATCCGGGGTAGATGCGGATAAAAACGGCGTGGATGATGCCTACGGTGCAGGGTTGACCCCAGTGGATACCGAAGCTGACGGCAAGCCGGACTACCTTGATCTCGATTCCGAGAATACCGGTGGCGACGACAATACCGAAGCCGACGTACCGGTGTTGCTGGGCGTGGATGCGGACAACGACGGTCTGGATGATGCCATTGACACCGATGACACCAACTTTGGCCCTGCCAATGCAGGTATTACCGACGTGTTGGCGGCTTACCCGAAAACCGGCGCAGAAGTGAACTGGCGCGTGCCGAATACCCCACCGGTATTCACCTCACCCACCGCAGCCACCTTCAATGAAAACAGTACCGCCGTAGTGCTGAATGTGGAAGTCACCGACGATAAAAACAGTGAAGCTGCCGCTGGAATTGGTTACAGCATTGTGGGTTCTGATGACGATGCGCGTTTCACCGTTGACGCAAAAACCGGCGACATCAAGTTCAAGCTGGTGCCGGACTACGAAAAGCCGATCGACAAAGACAAGACCAATAGCTACATCCTGACCGTGAAAGCCTGCGACATGGAAGGTGGTTGTTCCAACCAAACCATCACCATCAACGTTCTGGACGTGGATGAAGACAATGACGCTGACGGCTTGATGGATTCCGTAGAAAAAACCCTCGGCACTGAGCCGTGGAAAGCCGATACCGATGGCGATG
>JBEUIR010000254.1:0-3873 GCA_040415395.1 Candidatus Thiothrix namsaraevi | reverse complement strand
ACGATAGAACTGATAAGCTTTTAGGCGTCGAAGGAAACAAGCGACTGGCTCACGACCACCCCCTAGCATTAGGTGTGAGACCATAACAACCACAAACCCGAGAATATTTTTTTAGGAGAAGCTCATGTCGAAAGGGCACACATTACAAGAACCCTTCCTTAATGCTCTGAGAAAGGAACGGATTCCTGTCTCGATTTATTTGGTCAACGGCATCAAATTACAGGGTCACGTTGAATCATTTGACCAATTTGTTGTTTTGCTGGGGAATACCGTCAGCCAATTAGTCTACAAACACGCTATTTCCACGATCGTGCCTGCTCGCCCGATCAAATTGGCATTAGCACCAGAAGAATAAATCATTCTACTGAAATCATCAGGAAGGTTGCCGATTGGAACTATTTGAACGCCCCGGCGGCGGTGAAAATGCCGTACTCGTTCAAATCAGTTTCAATGCGGCAAAAACGGCACAAGATGAAAAGGAATTCATCGAATTAGCGGATTCGGCTGGCGCTCACGTAGTCGGATTCATTAATGGATCGCGCCAACGACCTGACCCACGTTACTTTGTAGGTACAGGCAAAGCTGAAGAGATTCGCCAGTTACGTGAATTGCGCGACGCCAATCTGGTCATTTTCGACCATTCCCTTTCCCCTGCCCAAGAACGCAACTTAGAAAAATTGCTGCAATGCCGTGTGATTGACCGCACCGGTTTGATCTTGGATATTTTCGCGCAACGCGCTCGCAGCCATGAAGGTAAACTTCAGGTTGAACTCGCACAGCTCAAACACCTATCTACCCGACTCGTGCGCGGCTGGACTCATCTTGAACGTCAAAAAGGCGGTATCGGGATGCGCGGCCCTGGCGAAACCCAGTTAGAAACTGACCGGCGTCTGATTGCCGAACGCATTAAACAAATCGACCGACGCTTGGAAAAAGTCCAAAATCAGCGCGAACAAGGTCGCCAATCGCGCAAAAAAGCCGAAATCCCCACCGTTTCACTGGTTGGCTACACCAATGCGGGCAAGTCCACCTTATTCAATGCACTGACCCACGCAGGGGTTTACGTGGCTGACCAACTGTTTGCCACCCTTGACCCGACCTTGCGCCAAGTGCAACTACCGAATCAACAAGAAATTATTCTCGCCGATACCGTCGGTTTTATTCGTTATCTGCCCCACGATTTGGTTGCAGCGTTCCGCTCGACCTTGCAGGAAACCGTGGATGCTGACTTGCTGCTACACGTTATCGACAGCCACGACGACCAGCTAGAATTGTTCCGCGAACAAGTGAATAACGTCATCGCCGAAATTGGGGCAGAGCGTGTGCCGCAAATCGAAGTCATGAATAAAATCGACCTCGGTAGCTTAAGCCCGCACATTGAGGAAAGCACCGGCACGAACCCTACCCGCATTTACGTGTCCGCCCAGAACAATCTAGGGCTGGATATATTGCTGGAATACTTAGGGAATTACTTTGCCGGACACATGTTCCAAGGCGATTTGACACTCAAACCCCAACACGCTCGCTTACGCGCCAAGCTGTACGCCGACAAAGCCATACAGCAAGAAAGCATTACGGATGAAGGCAATTTCCGCTTAAAAGTGCTGATTGATCAGCGCAGGCTGGAACAATGTTTGCGGGAAGAAGGCTTAGCGTTAGACGATTTGTAGCAGTCGTAGGGGCGGTTCATGAACCGCCCCTACCGATTTTACCCGCGACGCATCACGTCAAAGAATTCGCTATTCGTTTTGGTCTTGGAAAGCTTGTCGAACAGCAATTCCATTGCATCCAGATCATCCATGCTGTGCAGGAATTTACGCAACACCCACAGGGTTTGCAGTTCGTCTTGCGTGGTCAGCAACTCTTCACGACGTGTGCCGGAACGGTTAATGTTAATCGCTGGGAACACACGCTTCTCAGAAATACGGCGATCCAGATGGATTTCCATATTGCCCGTACCCTTGAATTCTTCGTAGATAACCTCGTCCATTTTAGAACCGGTATCAATCAGCGCGGTGGCAATAATGGTCAAGCTACCGCCTTCTTCGATATTACGCGCCGCACCGAAGAAGCGCTTGGGGCGATGCAAGGCATTCGCATCCACACCACCCGTCAATACCTTGCCAGACGACGGCACCACGGTATTGTAAGCTCGCGCCAAGCGGGTAATGGAGTCCAGCAAAATCACCACGTCGCGCTTGTGTTCGACCAAACGCTTGGCTTTTTCGATGACCATTTCGGCAACCTGGACGTGACGCGCCGCCGGTTCATCGAAGGTCGAAGACACCACTTCGCCTTGCACCATGCGTGACATTTCCGTCACCTCTTCCGGGCGTTCGTCGATCAAGAGCACAATCAGATAACTTTCCGGGTAATTGGAGGCAATGCTCTGCGCAATGTTTTGCAGCATAATGGTTTTACCGGCCTTCGGCGGCGCGATAATCAAACCACGCTGACCTTTACCAAACGGCGCTACGATGTCGATAACGCGAGCGGTGATGTCTTCACGGCTGCCATTACCACGCTCCATACGCATCCGCTTATCGGCGTGCAACGGGGTCAGGTTTTCAAAGGCAATTTTGTTACGCGCACTTTCGGGCGGCTCGAAGTTAATGGTGTCAACTTTGAGGAGTGCAAAGTAACGCTCACTATCCTTCGGCGGACGAATCTTACCCGATACCGTATCACCGGTACGCAGACCAAAACGGCGAATCTGGCTGGGTGAAACGTAAATATCATCCGCCCCAGCCAAATAGCTGGAATCATCGGAACGCAGGAAACCAAAACCGTCTTGCAGGATTTCCAGCACGCCATCCCCGTGGATGTCAACGTTGTTGGCTGCATTGGCTTTCAGCAAGGCAAAGATGATGTCTTGTTTGCGGGTGCGAGAAATGCTCTCGATTCCCATGGCTTGTGCCATTTCAAAGACTTCGGCGGCAGATTTCTTTTTGAGTTCAGACAGGTTCATATAGTGATGAATTTGATGGGGATAGTAGGTGTAAACAATCAGGAAGCCCCTGCTCGTGCTGTGTTTCTCAATCGGAAAGCGTGGCTGAATGCCTTACCTTACACCGTAATCGAAGCTATGGCTCGTTACAGTCTACGCAGAAATCTAGTGATTAAGAAAACGAGACAGGATTTTCAGGAATGAATCTGGATACAGACTCAAGTGCAATTAAACTAGCACGTCAGTTTCACAGAGTCCAGCAAAATAATCCCCGCAAGCCCCAAGGAGACGAAAAATCTCCAGGGGCACGAAGGTCTGTTTAGAGATTTTGGTTAAGGAATGCGGTTAACTGTGATTTAGACAGTGCACCTACCTTAGTCGCAGCCACTTCACCGTTTTTAAACAGCATGAGAGTGGGAATGCCACGGATGCCGTAACGCGGCGGAACACCTTTATTCTCGTCAATGTTCAACTTGGCTACTTTCAGCTTATCGCCAAACTCACTGGCAATTTCATCCAGCAAGGGGGCAATCATTTTGCACGGCCCGCACCACTCCGCCCAGTAATCAACCAGCACGGGTACAGTGGATTTCAGCACATCTTGATCAAAAGTCGCATCGGAAAGGTAAATAATGTTGTTACTCACAGAAGGGTTCTCCCTGATTTTCGAGGTTTCACGACCGCTATTCTCTACTATTTTGCGCCATCTTTGTAGTATAGCGTTTAAGAACCAATACGGCTTGCTGTAGTCTAATCAGGTCGATAGCATTTAACCAGAAGGAATACACTCGTCAACTACCCCGCCCTGAAGGACGGAGCTTGCAAGCGCTAGGTTGACCAGACTCAGGGTTAGCAATAACCCTACGCAGATAAGAGGTCGTTAAGACTTACCAAGGGATGCTTCCTTAGTCCCTTGCTCTAAAAGG
>JBEUIR010000253.1:0-3879 GCA_040415395.1 Candidatus Thiothrix namsaraevi | reverse complement strand
CGTTTCCAAGTAGTGCCGCCCGCGTTATCTTCCAAAATCACGCCTTGGGCTTTGAGTTCGTCACGGATACGGTCAGATTCCGCCCATTGTTTGGCTTTGCGGGCATCTAAGCGTTGTTGAATGAGGGCTTCAATGCTGGCAGCGTCCAAACCGTCAGCAGTGCCATTGCCTTTGAACCAGCTTTCAGGGTCATCTTGCAATAAGCCGAGAATATTACCCAGACGTCGCAATAATGCGCCTAAGCTTGCCGCAGTTGCATCACTTTGGGTTTTGCGAATGCGGTTAATGTCGCTGGCTAATTCAAACAATACCGCCAGCGCTTCCGGGGTGTTGAAATCATCATCCATTGCCGCGATGAAACGTTTTTCGTAGTCGGTATACGCCGCAGGCAAGGATTCCGGCAAGCCACGCATGGCAGTATACAAGCGTGATAGCGAGGCGTGTGCCGCATCTAATTGATCCGTGCCGTAATTCAATTGGCTGCGGTAATGGCTATTGAGGATGAAAAAGCGAATATCCGCCGCTTTGTATTCGCGCAACACTTCGCGAATGGTGAAAAAATTGTTCAATGATTTGGACATTTTCTCATCATTGACGCGGATAAAGCCGTTATGCATCCAGTAATTGACGTGTTTGTGACCGATACAGCCTTCGCTTTGCGCAATTTCATTTTCATGGTGCGGGAACTGCAAATCGCTGCCGCCGCCGTGAATGTCGAAATGATCCCCCAGCAATTTCTGCGACATGGCAGAACATTCGATGTGCCAGCCAGGGCGACCTTGCCCCCACGGTGCATCCCATGCCGGTTCGCCGGGTTTCACGGCTTTCCACAGCACGAAATCGAGCGGATCGTCTTTTACCTCGTCGATCGCGACCCGTTCGCCTGCACGTAATTCGTCCAGCTTGCGCCCGGAAAGTTTGCCGTAACCGTCAAATTTGGAGACGTCGTAATACACGTCACCGTTTTTACCTTGATACGCCATGCCTTTGTCGAGCAAGGTTTGAATCATTGCCAGCATTTCGGGCACATTGCCGGTAGCACGTGGTTCTGAGGTGGGGCGGCGTACATTGAGCGCGTCTTCGTCTTCATGCATCGCGTCGATGAAACGTTGGGTCAATGCATCCATTGGCTCGTTATTTTCGGCGGCGCGTTTGATGATTTTGTCATCAATGTCGGTAATATTACGCACATAATCAACCGCGTAACCACTGGCTTTGAGGTAACGGTATACCGTGTCGAACACCACCATGACCCGTGCATGACCGAGGTGACAATAGTCATACACCGTCATGCCGCACACGTACATACGTACTTGCTGTGGCTCGATGGGTTTGAAGATTTCTTTCTGGCGGGTCAGGCTATTGTAAATGTGCAACATGAGGGTTCTTCAACAAGTTAATCAATCAATTTAGTCAGGATACTAGCACCATTGCTCAACGTTTTGTGAACCGGACAGCGATCCGCAATATCCAGCAAACGTTCGCGCTGGTCGTCGGTTAAGTCCCCCACCAATTTAATATCGCGCTCGAACACACTTTGTTTGTGCGCATCGCGGCTGTGACGCAAGGTGACGATAACATTTTCAACCGGCCATTTTTTGCGTTCCGCATACATGCGAATCGTCATGGAAGTGCAGGAGCCAAGCGCGGCTTTGATGTATTGATAGGGCGCGGCACCAAGGTCATCACCGCCGAGAGGCACGGGTTCATCGGCAACCATTTGGTGCTTGCCTGCATTAATGTCACAGGTGTAAGTGCCTGCGGTGTCACGCAAACTAACGATGACGGTATGGGGGTCTTTGGGTTGTGCGTCCATGTGTTTCCTTGTTGCAGGTCGGTACGTGTCGAAGGCGTCGGCTGGATAAGGTACAGGCGTTTCTGTGAACCGTAGCAAAAGGTTGCCGCCTGCCACATCCAGCCGACTCGTGCATCTTCGGATTTTATCCTCATGAGGGGAAATTGCCATGCCTCGAATAGGGCATATTCCAGCATGATACTCATCTGCTCGGAATGGTAGCGGAAAGGTCGGCGAGCTGCCAGCCTGTCGCGTTATACGTGGTGCAAATCGCCGAAATACACCGCTTAACCAATTCAACATAAAACCCCATTGGCACTTACCCCCGAATTGCTTTACTATGATTGCTGCAATGCACAAAATTAGCGGAAGGGGGTAACATTCGTGTTTCACAGCATCTACATAGCCGGGGCAGAGCCTCGCAGCGGTAAATCCATCATCGTCTTAGGCATGATGGAAATGCTTCGCGCCATGACGCCGAAAGTGGGTTTCTTTCGCCCCGTGATTCCCGAAAACAACGGTAATGACCCGCTGATTCACCTGATTTCCAAGCGTTACGGGCTGGATATGGTTGGCAGCGAACTCTACGGTTGCACCGAAGACGTGGCTCGCAAAATGGTGGCGGAAGGCAATCACGACGAATTGCTCAAGCTAATCCTCGCCAAATACCGCGCTGTACAAGAAAAAATGGACATCGTGGTGTGTGCTGGAACAGACTTTTCTGGGGCAAGCACGGCGCTGGAGCTGGATTTCAACGCCAGTCTCGCCAATCACTTCGGCTGCTTGTTTATGCCGATTGTCAAAGGTCAAGGGCGCACGGCGGGTGAAATTGCCGATGCGGTGCGCATGTTGGAAGAGCATCTGGAGGCTGGGCAGCATTGCGAATTGCTGGCGGCCTTCGCCAACCGTGTGCCACCGGCTGAAGTGGATGAATTGTCGGCGTTGTTGAAAAATTCACGTTTCCCATTCTACGTCCTGCCAGAAAAGAGTTCGTTAGAACGCCCAACCGTGGGTGAAATTGCCCGTGCTTTGCATTTCGATTGCCTCTATGGCACGCCACAGTCGATGAATCACGAAGTTTCGCGTTACAAAGTGGCGGCGATGCAAGTGCAAGATTTCCTCGGACATTTGGAAAATTGCACGCTGATTATTACCCCCGGCGACCGTTCTGACATTATTCTCGGCAGTTTGGCGGCGGATGCGTCCAGCAATTATCCGTTGATTGCGGGGCTGGTATTGACGGGTGGTCAACAACCCGCGCCACAAGTTAGCAGGCTGCTGGAAGGTATGAACCCGTTACGTTTGCCGATTTTGTCTTCACCGCTGGATACTTTCGAGACGGCGCTCAAAGTGAACGCAGTGGAGGGCAGTATCCTACCCTCTGATGAGCGCAAGATTGCGGTGGCGTTGGGCTTGATGGAATCGTGCGTGGATATGCACCAATTACGCCAATTGATCATCCAGAACGTGGGGCAGCGCATGACGCCGCTGATGTTTGAATACGAACTGATCCAGCGTGCTAAAGCGCAGCGCAAGCACATTGTGTTGCCGGAAAGTAATGACGAGCGCGTGTTACGGGCGGCGGAAATCCTGTCATTGCGTGATGTGGTGAAAGTGAGTTTGTTGGGGATTGAAGCCGATGTGCGTGCCAAGGCCTCGCATCTGGGGCTGAAATTGCGTGATGTGGATATTATCGACCCGCGTCAATCGCCGTTGCGCCAAGTGTTTGCTGATGCTTACTTCGAGCTGCGCAAGCACAAGTGTCTTGCCCCGGAATTCTCGTGGGATACGATGGCGGATGTGAGTTATTTCGGCACGATGATGGTGCAGTTGGGCTATGCCGACGGGATGGTGTCCGGTGCGGCGCACACGACTCAGCACACGATTCGCCCTGCGTTTGAAATCATTAAGACCAAACCGGGTTGCTCATTGGTTTCCAGCGTATTTTTCATGTGTTTGGAAGATCGGGTATTGGTGTATGGCGATTGCGCGGTTAACCCTAATCCGAATGCGGAGCAATTGGCGGATATTGCGGTAACGTCTGCTGATACTGCGCGAATGTTTGGAATTGAGCCACGCACGGC
>JBEUIR010000252.1:0-3916 GCA_040415395.1 Candidatus Thiothrix namsaraevi | reverse complement strand
CGAGTCCTAGGGGCGGTGAACCGCCCAAAGAGGAAGAGGAGGAGGGGGAGAACATGACGATTCCGGCGCGTTCTGCCAGCTTGTGCAACTTGCCTTGCGTCTTGGCTTGATCAATAACGCCCTGAATGTCGTCACTGAAGGTCGGGGCTAGGTCTGACTTTTTGGTGTCTGACTCACGAAGGAACTTTTGCACGAGCAACTTGTTCAGCGAGCCGATGTTCAGCAGATACCAATCTTTCAGGCGGGTGCGGATTTCTGCATCTTCCACGAGCAAGCCGCGTACCTGATTGATGACTTCGCCGTATTGGTTGTGGGCGTCGGTGGCGGTTTCTGCATCTTGCTTGGGTTGGCGCATCATCCGAATGGGGCGATTGCGGGCAGAACATGCCGCGCCGCCGTTGATTTCGGTGTATGCCTTCCAGTCCTTGGCGTGTGCCGCTTGGCGGGCGGATTCGAGCAGGGGGTTCTCTTGTGCGTCGGTGATGCGGCGCAATTCGCGCCACGCCATGACGCTGGGGGCATTCCAGAAAGCGTACTGACGCAAGCCCCACACGGATTTTCTAGCCATGATTTTGATAATGGTTTGATCGGATGGCACGCCCGCTTGCAGGTCATCCCAATCTGCACCGGTCAAGCCCTTGGTGATGTACTTGACCATGTAGCTCACCATGCCCGCCGCGCTGGTCATGATTTTGAAACTGAGGCGACGCTCATTCGCGCCGCGTTCGGTGGCGTCACGCGCTAGACCATAGACACATGCGCCTTTTTTGGTGAGGCGGTCGGTGTATGCGCCTCTGAGTGCTTTGTTATAGAAAATTTCAACGGCGCGTTGGGTGTCTTTGGACTTTACCCATATAGCGTAATGGTAGTGACTCACGCCGTCGTGATGGGTTTCATCCATGCGGAATCCGTAGCCGTCGATAGGGCGGATGTGCTTCGTGGTGCGTTTCCATGCGGTTTGGGTGAGCTTCCACGTTTCCTGTAACCAGTCCCGTGCATCGGCTGGCGTTTTGCTGGCGTCGTAGTTGTCATTCAGCTTGAGCGTGCCATTATTGCGGGTGCTGTAGCGGTGAAAACGTGATGGGGTGGTTAAGGTGAAAAACACGCCTACCCACGATTCGGGGTCAGCAGACGCAAACACGTTAAGTTCTGGGAGGTCTGCCAATGCGCCGCCGCGTTTGCCGGTGGTCATGTGTTCCGGCAGTGCGTCGACAATACCAGCCGACACGTAGTCATCACTGGCAATGGCTGACATTCCGTTAACCCTAACCATGAATTCGGCAAATTTGACGAATGCCGCCGTATGGTCACGATCAGCATCATCAAGGCTGATTTCGTCGCCTTCATTGGAAATCAGCACGGCTTGCTTTTTCCATGCGTCTAGCAGCGTTTGACGGTACTGGTAGTTATCAACCGCCTCTTGGGATGCGTAGGGGGAGGCGTCCTTGCTAACGTTGCCAGCGCGGATTTGCGCGGCTTCTGCATCCCGGCGGTGTTTTTTGGTGCGTTGCGCATCCCACCAATCAACTGAACAGAGGCGCGATTTTACAGCCGCTTGGCTGTTTTTCTGGTGTGGGTCAGTTTCCACTTTGGGGTAAGTGGGGACGCGCACACCTTGACCACGCGCCCATTCCGCCGTGGTGTCGAGATCGGCAATTTGCAGCATTTTCGCGGCTGTGAGTGCGAGGCGGTGTTTGGCTTCTAAGCGTTTGTCGCCTGATGCGAGGGTCAGGGAATTGATGGTTTCCTTGAACCATAGGTTGGTGTTCCGGCGGCGCTCACCTTCGGTTTGGGTGTCGGTGTTGCTCAGGTAGCGGTCAGCGTATTGTGAGCGCACGATTGCATGGAAGTCTTCGGGGATTTTGGCAAGTTGCTTGTCAATCCATACGCCGTCATGCAGGTGATGGGTGAGCAATACCTGCTTGTGTTTGCCGTTTTCGATAATGTTAAGCATTGGTGTTGCCCTCCATGATTTGCTTCAGTTGGGCATGGAGTTCTTCCAGTCCGCCCAACATCATCAAAACGCCATCGAGCATGTCCTGCTTGTGATCTTCGGGACTGTGTTCACTGATAGCTTGCTCAGCAAAGACTTCAAGGCTATAGGCTGAACTTCTTACGTTCTTCAGGATTTTTTCAATTTCGCGATTCATAGCGCCACCTCTGCATTCAGCACGTTGCGATTCAGCCAAGACACCCATAAACGCGCTACGAAGTGGGTAGCGTTATCGGGGTTGGCTTCGGATTTGCGCCGCTGGATTTCTTCATGCACCAGCTTCACACGGTCTTCAAAGGGGATAGGGGCGACGATTGCGCTGGGAGTGGTTAAGCGGCTCATTTTTTCACCCCTTTGCCGTCGGTGACGGTGTTGGATTCGAGGTAGCCATCCAAGATCGAACGACGGTAGCGCACGTTGCGACCAATGCGGATATGGGGCAGGCGGTCGGGGTGTGTGTAGCGCCATTTTTCGAGGGTGCGCGGTGCAACTGCCAGATATGCCGCCGCTTCTTTTTCGTTTAGCAGCGGGTCGCCGTTGACGGTGTAGGACGGGATTTGCTCAATAATTTGCGCGCGTCTTACAACATCACGGTTGCGACGGATGCGACGGGTTGCGCGGCTGGGGGTGGTGGTTTGCTTGTTCATTTTTCGACTCCCATTGACCGGCGGTAGTTGACCTCTGCCCATGCTGCTAATTCGTCGGCTTTGGTTTGCACGACTTCGAGTTGTGTGTGGGTCATGTCGAGCAAACGAGCGATGCCTGCCAGTTGGTCGCCCAACAGGTAAACAGTATCGTGTTGATGGATGACGGCTTTTAGCAGGGTTTTTACTTCCTGCACTTGCAAGCCCAGATTCTCGAATTCGTCGTTTAGGTCGAGGCGTTGTGAGTTGGTAGCCATTAGTTTGCACCTCCGTTGTCAGAGGCTTCACATTCTGCGAGCGCTGAAAAAGGGGTTGCGGTACTACCTTGCTTTTCTTGTGGGATTGCAAACAGGGTGAACAGGGCGGTTTTTGCGTCTTGCAGATTGGCGCATTCAAACGTTTCAAGGTTGATGCCGTGCAGGGTTTGGCGATGATACGCCACGTCAACAAAGGTGGTTGTCTTGGGTTTGCCGCCGACTTGACCTTGATGGTAGCCAAGCACAATCCATGCTACTGGGGTGTCTTTGCGATACGCGATTACGCCGGTACGTACCTGCTTGAATACCAGTAGGGGCGATTCTTTGCGCTTACGTCCGATGGGTGCAATAGGGAGGTGTGGCAGGTACGCCGATAGAGTGCGGGCAGTGTCGCCCATTGTGCTGATTGCTGTCATGATGACCGCTCCTAATTGAGTTTTAACTTTGGGCAAAAATTGCCGGGTACAGTTATCGCTCACTAGGAACACGACGCGCTTATTCGGAATTGCTTCCTCTGGTAGTCCACGCATACCCGGCATAAAACCGCTTGCGTAGTCTACAGACGAAAAAAAACCGCCTGCATCGTGTTGGCGGTGTTGCCGCCTAGTGTCGGGATAACTGTCCCAGAATTTTGCTGTTTGCCGGTGCTTTGCATCGACAGGGGCAGTATGGGGGAAAGTCGGGGATTCGGTCAACTTATCAGCGGATAAGATGCGTTTTGTTTTTTGGGATGATTGCGCGGAATCATTCGGTTTTGTGTTTTGACGGTGGAATGTTTGGATGTGTCGGGTTATCATGGCGGCTCAATTGTTTATTAGCGCCCGCTCCATTGCGGGCTTTTTTTATTGTGCCGATAAAAAAACTGAAAACAGGGAACATTGCCGAACATTGCCGAACATTGCCGAACATTGCCGAACATTGCCAAAAACTGGCTATTTTTTACCCTTTAACGCTACCCTTATGGTTCTCTCGCTGCATCCTGCCCGCTTTGCCGCTTCACGCTCCAATAACCCACGCTGACA
>JBEUIR010000251.1:0-3918 GCA_040415395.1 Candidatus Thiothrix namsaraevi | reverse complement strand
TATTGATTTGCAAATCAAATAAATTTATGTTTTGGCGGGACATGATAAATATTAATTATTAGTTATATTCCCATATTCTTATGTATCTTAGTGAAATTCCGCCAATTCTTTGATATGCGCCGTTACCGCCCGCCCCAGCGGTGATAATTCATAGCCACCCTCCAAACACGACACCACGCGACCTGCGGCAAATTCCTTGGCAATCTGGCACAGTTCTTCGGTGATCCAAATATAATCGCGTTCCACCAAGTTGAAGCCGCCCATATCGTCTTCCAGATGCGAATCAAACCCGGCGGAAATCATCACCAACTCTGGCTTGAATTCACGTATGGCAGGTAGCCAATGTGTTGTCACCGCTTCGCGCCACGCTGCTCCACCTGTGCCAGCGGGTAGGGGCAGGTTATAAATATTGGGTACATCGGTATCTGCGCCGCTGAACGGGTAAAATGGGTGCTGGAAAGATGAGCAGAACATCACTTTGTCATTGCCGCTGAAAATTTCCTCCGTGCCGTCACCGTGGTGTACGTCAAAATCAATAATCGCAACCCGTTCAATGCCATACACCTCAATGGCATGGGCAGCGCCAACCGCCACATTGTTGAAAATGCAAAAACCCGCCGCACGGTTGCGCCCGGCATGATGACCCGGCGGGCGAATCGCGCAAAACGTGTGTTTGTGCGAGCCTGCCATTACCAAATCGACCGCCATCACGGCTGCACCCGCTGCGTGTAAAGCAGCATCCAGCGAATGCGGATTCATGCCCGTATCACCATCCAGCATGGTATGCCCTGAAGTAGGCGCGGTAGCAAACACCCGTTCCACGTATTCCGCATCATGCACCCGCAACAGGTGTTCGCGCTCGGCACAATGCGAATCGTAATGGCGCGAAATCCAGTCCACGCCCGACATAATCATGCGGTTGTTAATGGCATCCAGACGTTCCGCACATTCGGGATGGTGAGGTGAGCCATTATCATGCAAATGGCAGTGGGAATGGGTAATTACCGCGACGGTCATATTCTTTTCACACAAATCAGAGTAAGATATGTTGCAATGCAGCAAAAGCCGGTTTTCGCGCTTTTGCAACTGTTCATCATAGAGGTTTTGGCCATGAGCCACCATTACTTAAATCAATTATTTGCCCCGCAAAGCGTCGCGGTATTCGGTGCGAGTGAGCGGGAAAAAGCCGTGGGTACGGTGGTGTTCCAAAACTTATTGTCCGCTGGCTTCAAAGGGGCGTTGTACCCCATCAACCCTAAGCATACTGAGATTCAAGGTCAAGCAGCTTATCCGACTTTAGTTGCGTTGAACAAGCCAGTCGACCTAGCAGTAGTGGCAACGCCTGCTGCGACTGTCCCTAATATTATTCGCCAATGCGGTGAACACGGCGTGAAAGGGGTGGTGGTGCTATCCGCTGGCTTTGCCGAAGCAGGCAATCGCGGGCAGCGTTTGCAAAAAGACATTACCGATATTGCCCGCCAATACGCCATGCACATCATTGGTCCAAATTGTTTGGGGATTATGCGCCCCGCCGTGGGTTTGAATGCCACGTTTAGCCGTAATCAGGCGCAAGCCGGTAATCTGGCGTTGGTGTCACAATCCGGCGCGATGTGTACCGCGATTTTGGATTGGGCAGCCACGCAAGGTATTGGTTTTTCGACCGTGATTACCTTGGGTGATACGGCGGATGTGGATTTCGGTGATACGCTGGATTATTTGGCGCTTGACCCCAAAACCGATAGCATTTTGCTGTATGTGGAAGGGATTCACGATGCACGCGGTTTTATGAGCGGTTTGCGCACGGCTTCGCGCATGAAGCCGGTGATTGTGTTGAAAGCCGGGCGTTACGAAGAAGGTTCGCGTGCGGTTATGTCGCACACGGGCGCAATTGTAGGCGGCGATGATGCCTTTGATGCCGCGTTGGAACGTGCCGGGGTGGTGCGGGTTAATACCATTGCGCAATTGTTTTCGGCGGCACAAATCCTCTCTTCCGGCATTCGGGTGCAGCAAGACCGTTTGCTGATTATCACCAATGGCGGCGGTCCCGGCGTGATGGCGACGGATCGGGCGGTGGAAATGGGCTTGCGCATGGCAGAGATTTCACCCACTACGTTGGCAGAATTGAATAAAGTCTTGCCATCAACCTGGTCACATGGCAACCCGGTGGATATTCTCGGCGATGCTGACCCAGAACGTTATGCGGCGGCCCTGAAAATCTGTATGCAGGATGAGAATATCGACGGCATTCTGGTGATGTTGACCCCACAAGCCATGACCGACCCCGCCGGAGTTGCCACCACTGTCATCAACAGTTGCGACACCAGCAAAAAAGGCAAGCGTTGCAAACCGATGCTCACCTGTTGGATGGGCGAACAACACGTGGCTGCCGGACGCCAACTGTTGGCGGAAGCCGGTGTGCCGCATTTTCGCACCCCAGAAGCAGCGGTGGAAGCGTTTGCTTACCTCACCCAATACCGCAGCAATCAGAAATTGCTGATGCAAGTGCCGCCGTCGGTGCAAGCGCAAAAAACCGAGCCGGACGTGGACGGAGCGCGGTTAATCATCGAAAGTGTGTTGGCAGAAGGGCGGCGTTCACTCTCGACCACCGAATCTCGTGCGATTTTATCGGCGTTTCGCATCCCCGCCTTGCCGACCATTTTGGTGCGCAGTCCGGCAGAAGCGTTGGTGGCGGCGGAATCCTTGGGTTATCCGGTGGTGCTGAAAATCAGTTCCCCCGACATTCACCACAAGTCGGACGTGGATGGGGTGCGCCTCAACGTTGCCAGCGCCCACGCGGTGCGCAGCGTTTACCAAGAATTGCTGGAAACCACCCGCCGTAATTTGCCGGAAGCGCGGATTGATGGCGTGACCGTGGAATGCATGTACCACAGCAGTTCGGCACGTGAACTCATGATTGGCGTGGTGCGTGACCCGGTGTTCGGCCCGGTGATCAGTTTCGGCATGGGCGGTACCTCGGTGGAAATTCACCGTGACCGCGCCGTGGCATTGCCGCCCTTGAACGATTACATGATCAAGAAAACCGTGTGCCGTACCCGCGTGGCACGTTTGCTGGGCAAATTCCGCAATATGCCGCCGATTCATTTCGATGCCTTGTGGAAAGTGATGCAGCGCGTCTCGGAAATGGTGTGTGAGCTGCCGGAAATCGTGGAAATGGACATCAATCCGCTGATGGCGGATGCTAACGGGGTGATGGCAGTGGATGCGCGTTTCATCATCAACTACCCGCCGACCACGGCGCGGCGTTATGATCACATGGCGATTCACCCTTACCCGAATGATTTGGTGAAGCGCCTGCAACTGGCGGATGGCACGGATATTGTGATTCGCCCGATTCGCCCCGAAGATGCGGAAATGGAGCAGGAATTTGTGCGTAATCTGTCAAAAGAATCGCGGTACATGCGTTTCATGCAGGCATTGCGCGAACTCACACCCGACATGCTGGTGCGGCTTACGCAAATTGATTATGACCGTGAAATGGCGTTTCTGGCACTGACGCGCCAAGACGGGCAGGAAGTGGAAATGGGGGTGGCGCGGTATGCGATTAACCCCGATAAAATGAGCTGTGAATTTGCGCTGGTGATTGCCGATGGCTGGCAGAACCGGGGCTTGGGTGGTTTGATGATGCAAACCTTGATTGATGCGGCACGGGCAAAAGGCTTGCGCACCATTGAGGGCGAGGTATTGCCACATAACCACGGGATGCTGAAATTGATGCAGCGTTTGGGGTTCACCCGTCATCAGGATGGGATGGACGATGGTGTCGTGATGGTGAGTAAACGTTTAGGAGATTCCTGTTGCTAACAGACAATAGCGTTGCATCGGCAGTGCCGGTGGTAATGACCTTGGCGGGGCATGACCCCACAGGTGGGGCAGGCATTCAGGCGGACAGCGAGGCGA
>JBEUIR010000250.1:0-3921 GCA_040415395.1 Candidatus Thiothrix namsaraevi | reverse complement strand
TCGGGCAAATCGTCGGGGCGACAGGTATCCGCACCGGAACGGCTGAGCATGTCGCTGACAATGCCTGCATCCCAAGCGCGTGCCACCAAACCAAGTTTCGCATCCGCAGGGCTAGGCGCGGATTTGATCAGCGTAATAATGTCGTCGATGTTGGAGAGCGCCACCGCCAAACCTTCGAGAATATGGGCGCGTTCGCGGGCTTTACGCACTTCAAAAATGGTGCGGCGCGTAACGATCTCACGGCGGTGACGTAAGAAGGCTGCCAGTATATCCTTCAAGTTCAACAAGCGTGGTTGACCGTCGATCAACGCCACCATATTGATGCCGAACACGCTCTGCATCTGGGTTTGCTTGTAGAGGTTATTGATGATGACTTCGCCGGATTCGCCGCGCTTGAGTTCAATCACCATACGCATCCCATCCTTATCGGATTCGTCGCGCAATTCGGAAATACCTTCAAGCTTTTTCTCTTTGACCAGTTCGGCGATTTTTTCCAGCAACCGGGCTTTGTTCACCTGATACGGCAATTCGGTGACGATGATGGTTTCGCGGTGGGTGCGTTCATCGACTTCGACATTGGCACGGGCGCGGACGTAGATGCGACCTTTGCCAGTGCGGTAAGCTTCGCGGATACCGCGTGCGCCATTGATAATACCGGCGGTGGGGAAATCAGGCCCCGGCAGGTATTCCATTAAATCGCTGATGTCCATATCGGGATCAGCCAGCAGTGCGAGGCACGCATTCACGGTTTCGGTGAGGTTGTGCGGCGGAATATTCGTCGCCATCCCGACTGCGATACCGGATGAACCGTTGATCAGCAGGTTAGGTAGGCGCGTGGGGAAAACGCTGGGTTCTTTCTCATTGCCATCGTAGTTGGGAACGAAATCGACAGTTTCTTTGTCGATGTCCATTTGCAATTCGTGGGCAATTTTGGACATGCGCACTTCGGTGTAACGCATCGCAGCGGGTGAATCGCCATCGACTGAACCGAAGTTACCTTGCCCATCCACCAGCATGTAACGCAGCGAGAACGGTTGCGCCATGCGTACCATTGTGTCGTACACGGCGGTATCACCGTGCGGGTGGTATTTACCGATCACGTCACCGACGATACGTGCGGATTTTTTGTAGGGCTTGTTCCATTCGTTGCCGAGTTCGCTCATGGCAAACAACACGCGGCGGTGGACGGGTTTCAAACCGTCGCGCACGTCTGGTAAAGCACGCCCGACGATGACACTCATCGCGTAGTCCAGATAGGACTGGCGCATTTCATCTTCGAGATTAACCGGGATAATTTCCTTGGCAAATGTGGCCATATTATTGTTCGATCACCTAAATCATGAAGAGCGGGATTATACCAGAAAAAGTAAGGATGTGCGCATTTGCGTTAAGCGCTTTGATTGGCTAAGGCGCGTTCCACATCGGCTTCGGCAATCGGAAATGCCAACGTCACCAGCGGGAACCGCTCCGTCAGCCGTGCCAACTGGTGAGCATATTCACGGTCGTAAAACACCACCACCCGCGTATCTGCAAAACGCTGCACCACCGCCATCATGGATTCCAAACTGCTGGTGCGATCACGAAAATCCGACTGGAAGTTGAATTCCGCCACAATCACCGCAGGCGTGTTTTTCTTCAGGAATTGCAGCACTTTGCGCATACTGGTTTCCCGCGCCACGGTGTACCCCATGCGCTGGTACAGCGGGGTAAAATCTGGATAGCCGCCCAGTTCGACAATACTCAGTAACAATTTTGCGGAGTCTGGCATTCGGTGTTTTCCTATTGAACAGTAGGGATTAGTCGAGATACCAATAATAAAGATCTTTGAGAAGGAAATGGAGGCTGAACTCAGAATCGAACTGAGGTACTTGGATTTGCAATCCAGTGCATTACCACTATGCTATTCAGCCTTAGTTGTGGGTGTAACCACGGTGCAGATGAAAATTGGAGCGGGAAACGAGGCTCGAACTCGCGACCCCGACCTTGGCAAGGTCGTGCTCTACCACTGAGCTATTCCCGCGTATTGACTTGTTACAAAAAGCACGGATGGTATGCGTACTTTTTTTGAATTTGGAGCGGGAAACGAGGCTCGAACTCGCGACCCCAACCTTGGCAAGGTTGTGCTCTACCACTGAGCTATTCCCGCTGAACAGGTTGCGAATAATAAAGATCAGCGCTTATCCTGTCAACCTGTGAAGCTGTTTTTTTTACAGCGACATTATGAGCGGTTTAACAAAGCCGATAAAGCGTCTTCATCAAGGACTTCCACCCCAAGGCTCTGCGCTTTATCCAGTTTTGAACCCGCATTCTCACCCGCAATCAATGCCGTGGTTTTCTTGGAAACGCTACCGGACACCTTCGCCCCTAATGCTTCCAGATCGGCTTTGATGTCTTCTCGTGCCCGGCTAAGCGTGCCGGTAATCACGTAAGTCTTGCCCGCTAATGGCAAGGCTTCAGCAGGTTTGGCTGCGTAGTTTGACCAATGCACACCCAAATCGCGTAAATGCTGGATGGTATCGCGGTTATGCGCTTCTGCGAAAAATTGGGCAACATTCGCCGCGACGATCACGCCAATGTCAGGCACGAGTTTCAGCGTTTCTTCGTTGGCAGCTTGAATCGCTTCCAGTGAGCCGAAATAGCGTGCCAAGCCTTTGGCAGTACCTTCGCCTGCATTGCGGATGCCTAGCGCGTAAATAAAGCGTTCCAACGTGGTAGATTTACTACTTTCCAGTGCAGCAATGAGGTTTTCGGCGGATTTCTTGCCCATGCGCTCCAACGCGGCGACGGCCTCCACATCCAGACTGTAGAGGTCGTCAACGTGGCGGATTAAACCGGCATCAAACAATTGCTCCACCATTTTGTCGCCTAAGCCGTCGATATTCAGGGCTTTGCGTGAGGCGAAGTGCTTGATGGCTTCTTTGACTTGCGCGGGGCAATACAAACCGCCAGTACAGCGGGCGACGGCTTCACCTTCTGGGCGTTGCACCTCGGAACCACAGACCGGGCAATGTGTGGGCATGACTATCGGTGTCGCACCAGCGGGGCGGCGGTCGAGGATCACGCTGGCAACTTCGGGAATCACGTCCCCTGCCCTACGCACGATCACGAAATCACCGATACGCACGTCTTTGCGCTCGATTTCATCCATATTGTGCAAGGTCGCATTGCTGACGGTCACGCCACCGACGAATACGGGTTTGAGGCGTGCCACGGGTGTGAGTGCGCCGGTACGCCCGACTTGGAAATCAACCCCTTCGAGTTCCGTGATTTCTTCTTGCGCGGGGAATTTGTGTGCCACTGCCCAACGCGGCGCACGGCTGATGAAACCCAGTTCCTGCTGGGTGGCAATGCGGTTGACTTTGTACACCACGCCGTCGATGTCATAGGGCAAGCTGTTACGCCGTGCGCCAATGTCACGGAAATAGTCCAGACAGCCTTCTGCACCTTGCACGATGCGAATGTCTGGGCATACTCGCAACCCCCACGCACGGAATTGTTGCAGAATTGCGTAATGCGTATCCGGCACCGTGCCGCCTTCCACCAAACCTACCGCGTAGCAAAAAATATCCAGTGGACGTTGCGCCGTCAAACGCGGATCCAATTGGCGCAAACTGCCCGCCGCCGCATTACGCGGATTAACGAAGGTTTTTTCGCCCAATGCACGCATTTTGGCGTTGAAGGCTTCAAACCCCGCTTTGGGCATGTAGATTTCGCCGCGCACTTCCAACACCGTCGGGTAGCCTTCACCCAGCAAGCGCAGCGGCACAGAAGCAATCGTGCGTACATTATGAGTCACGTCTTCGCCGGTTTCGCCATCGCCACGGGTGGCAGCACGGGTGAATACGCCGTTTTCGTAGAGGATGCTGATTGCCAAACCGTCGAGCTTGGGTTCGGCGACGAATTCGGTTTCCGCGTCGGACT
>JBEUIR010000249.1:0-3984 GCA_040415395.1 Candidatus Thiothrix namsaraevi | reverse complement strand
CCCCCCGCCCCCTCTCCTTGACAGGCGAGGGGGAGAAAGAGCCGTGTTTCTTAGCCCCCCTCTCCTGTCAAGGAGAGGGGTTGGGGGTGAGGTTCTTTTAGCCGGATTTATCCAACAAATGAATCCAGTGCATCACCGGTAAATCACTGCCTTCCTGCAAATGCGTCTGGCAGCCGATATTGGCAGTAACAATCGCTTCGGGCGCGTTTGCCGTCAGATTGGCTAATTTATTACGGCGCAATTGCTGGGAAAGCTCTGGCTGCAAAATCGAATACGTACCCGCTGAACCGCAACACAAGTGTTCGTCTGCTACAGGTACGAGCACGTAGCCGCAGTCTGTGAGGATATTTTCCACCACACCGCGAATCTTTTGCCCGTGTTGCAAAGTGCAGGGTGGATGCCATGCAACTTTTGTGGCTTGGGCAGGGGCGAGTTGCTGGTAATTTTCTTTGGCAATGATTTCAGCAATGTCTTTGCACAAGTTGGAAATGCGCTCGGCTTTAATCCCGTATTCGGGGTCGTGGCGCAGGTGGTGAGCGTATTCTTTCACCATCACGCCGCAACCGCTGGCGGTGGTGACTATCGCTTCGACACCGCCACCTTGCTTGGATAGGTAAGGCCACCATGCGTCGATATTGCGTTTCATGTATTCCAACGCATCGTCGGGCGCACCCAAGTGCTGGCTGACCGCGCCACAGCACCCGGCTTTGGGGGCAACCACTAAACTGATGCCGAGTTTGTCTAATACCCGTGCGGTGGCTGCATTGATGTCGGGGGAAAGGGCGGGTTGCACGCAGCCTTCCAGCACCAAAATCCAGCGATTGTGGCGGGCTTTAGGCCAGTCACCCGCAGGGCGTGGCGCAGTAATTTTGCTGGCGAGCTTCTTAGGCAGCAGGGGTTTGAAGGTACGCCCCAGTGTTAAGCCCAAACTGAATAGGTTGGTTTTAGGCAAAAACGTGCGTAAGCGTTTGCGTAAGGTGCTATCAGCGCGGTCACGCCCGACATGCTCTTCGGCGAGATGTCGCCCAATATCCAGTAACTTGCCGTATTCCACGCCGGAGGGGCAGGTGGTTTCGCAACTGCGGCACAGCAAGCAACGGTCAAGGTGTTGCAGGGTTTTGCGCCCGCTGTCTGGGGTGTTCTCCAGATTGCCTTCCATCAGTTGTTTGATGAGGTAAATACGCCCGCGTGGGCCGTCGTTTTCATCGCCAAGTAATTGATACGTGGGGCAGGTGGCATTGCAAAAGCCGCAGTGTACGCAGCGGCGCAAAATGGCTTCGGCAACTTTGCCTGCCGAGGTGTGCCGCAGTGCGGAGAGTATCTGGGTTTGCATTACCAGTCCTTGTACATTCGACCAGGGTTGAAAATACCGTGCGGATCCATCGCTTGTTTCAAGCGCTGTTGCACATTGCGTAGATTCTCAGGCAGGGGATGGAAGGGGTTAACCCCCGGCAAACTGCCGCGATACACCGTGGCGTGACCGCTGCCTTTGTGCGCAATATTGCGGATCAGGTTGACCGGAATATTGGTGTAGACCCAACGCTGCGAGCCGCCCCATTCCACCAATGAATTACCTTCCAAACGGCTGATAACGCTGGTGGCAGGCGGGAACGATAAGCGCCACAGCGGGCGGTCGTATTGCTGGAAAAACTCGTGGGTTTGGTTGCGCAAGGCTAACCAGAATTCATCGGCATTATTGATGGCTTCGCCGCCAATTTTGCGGTGCGAGGCAAACACATGGCTGGGTACGCCACTCAGCCGCAAATACAAGCAACCGTCAAAATAACAGGTAGCACTCAAGGGAAAAGTGGAACGGCGCATGGTGGTGGTTAATTCAAACGCTTCTTCGCTGGGCATTTCCAGCGCCAGTGTCAGCTCAGTAACGGGGCGCGGCATGACTTTCAGCGATACTTCCAAAATGACCCCAAGTGTTCCCATGGAGCCGGTAATCAGCCGCGAAATGTCGTAACCGGCAACGTTTTTCATGACTTGCCCGCCAAAGCTTGCCACTTTGCCGTAGCCGGTGATCAATTTCACGCCGAGTACATGGTCACGCACCGAACCTGCCCAAGGGCGAGCAGGGCCGGATAAACCCGCCGCAACCACGCCGCCGATGGTGGAGGTTACGCTGAAACAGGGCGGTTCAAATGCCAGTTTCTGCCCATTAGCAGCCAGCAATGTTTCAATGTCTTGCAGGCGTGTCCCGGCACGGGCAGTGACGCACAACTCCGAGGGTTCGTAAGCAATCACCCCAGTGTGGGGGGAAACTTGCAAGGCTGTACCGTGGGTTTCATTGCCGTAAAAGGCTTTGCTGCCACCGCCGATAATGGTTAACGGTTGATTGGCAGCAATCCCTGCTACGACCTGTTCTTGCAAAGTTGAGGTTATATCGTTATCAGCAATCATATCAGGCCCGAATCAAAATCTTGGCAGTTCAGGGTGAGAAAGCTGCCCGTGATGGACGTGCATTGCACCCAGTTCTGCGCAACGGTGCAAGGTAGGAACAGCTTTTCCGGGGTTCAGTAATTCGTCAGGGTCGAACGCACGTTTGACGGCATGGAAGACTTCGAGTTCGGCTTCGCCAAATTGCACACACATCGAGTCCAGCTTTTCATGCCCAACGCCATGTTCGCCCGTGATAGAACCACCGACTTTAACACATAATTCCAGAATATCCGCACCGAAACGTTCGGCTTTTTCCAATTCACCGGCACGATTGGCATCGTACAGAATCAACGGGTGTAAATTACCATCACCAGCGTGAAATACATTCGCAACCCCTAAGCCGTATTGCTGCGAATAGTCATTAATTTTGTTCAATACGTGCGCCAGATGTTTGCGGGGAATCGTGCCATCCATGCAGTAATAATCCGGGGAGATGCGCCCCACGGCGGGGAAAGCGGCTTTGCGCCCTGCCCACAAACGCGCGCGTTCGGCAGCGGTTTTGGCAATGTGAATCGTGCCTGCGCGGTGATTTTTGAGAATGGCACTGACGCGGGCGACTTGTTCGCTGACTTCATCTTCGGTGCCATCAAGTTCACACAGCAAAATGGCGTTCGCGTCAATCGGGTAGCCTGCGTGGATGAAATCTTCGGCGGCACGAATCGCGGGGTTATCCATCATCTCCAGCCCGGCGGGGATAATGCCTTTGCTGATAATCGCGGCTACCGCATCACCGGCATCGTTCACTGCCGCGAAATCTGCCATTAACACTTGCACGGTATCGGGTTTGACGGTGAGTTTAACCAATACTTCGACGACCACGCCCAACATGCCTTCCGAACCGGTCAGCAATGCCAGTAAATCGTAGCCGGGGGTGTCTTGGCGGTCATTGCCGATGGTCATGAGTTCGCCATCAATGGTGACGAGTTTGATTTCGAGAATATTGTGTACCGTCAAACCGTATTTCAGGCAATGCACCCCGCCGGAATTTTCCGCGACATTTCCGCCAATCGAGCAGGCAATTTGTGACGAGGGGTCGGGGGCGTAAAACAGCCCCAAGTGATCCACGGCTTGGCTGATCGCGAGGTTGCGCACCCCTGGTTGCACACGGGCGTGTAGATTGGCGGTGTCAATTTCCAAGATTTGTTTGAAACGCGCCAGACTCAATACAATGCCTTGTTCGTGAGGCAACGCCCCGCCGGAAAGCCCAGTACCCGCACCGCGTGCCACCACCGGCACTTTCAAACGTGAACAGGTTTTGAGGATCAATTGCACCTGCTCCGTGGTGGTAGGCAAGACCACAGCGAGGGGCAAACGCCGATAAGCGCTCATGCCATCGCACTCATAAGGGTGCAGATCCTCCTTCGCGGTGAGAATCGCATCCTCCGGCAAAATGTCGTTGAGTTGCTGTAGCAACGCTGAGTAAGGGGCTGTAGCAGTGTTCACGGAAATAATCTGACCTTGGATAATTTTGTTGTGTGGTTACTACTGTAGCGTATTTCCAACAGAAAATTAATATCCGCTGTTAGGAGTAGGAAACCT
>JBEUIR010000248.1:0-3988 GCA_040415395.1 Candidatus Thiothrix namsaraevi | reverse complement strand
TTTCCAAATTCACCGTAAATGTCCGCCTGAATCTGGTCGAAGTTTTTATCCTTACGGCGTTTGGAAAATTCCGTGCCGAGAATTTCTTCCCAGTTGGGCCCCCATTCGATCTTGTCCATGCGCTGCCCGGAAATCAGCGAGCGCGGGCGTGCCACCGGCTGATGCTTGCTATCGGGTGCGTTGTGCAAGTGTTGGTAATCGAAATCGAACGGCTCGTAATAGTCGTCAATCGCGGGCAAATCGGGGTTAGCAAAGATATTCGCCAGCACCCGAAACCGCCCACCGATGCGCGGCTCAATCTTGCCATCGGCGCGACGTAACCAGCCGCCCTTCCACTTTTCCTGATTCTCCCATTCTTTGGGATAACCGATACCGGGTTTGGTTTCGACATTATTGAACCACGCATATTCCATGCCTTCGCGTGAAGTCCAGACGTTTTTGCACGTAATCGAGCAGGTATGGCAGCCGATGCACTTGTCTAAATTCAGCACCATGCCGACTTGGGAACGGATTTTCATTTTACTGCCTCCTGAATCGTGTCATTACCTTCGCCGTCCAGCCAATCGACATTGGTCATCTTGCGCACAATGACGAATTCATCGCGGTTAGAGCCGACCGTGCCGTAGTAGTTGAAGCCGTAAGCCTGTTGCGCGTAACCGCCGATCATGTGCGTCGGCTTCGGGCAAACGCGGGTGACGGAGTTGTGAATACCGCCGCGTTCGCCGGTAATGGCAGAACCGGGTACGTTCACAATGCGTTCTTGCGCGTGGTACATCATTACCATCCCCGGCATGACGCGCTGGCTAACCACTGCCCGCGCTGCAATCGCACCGTTGGCATTGAACAGGTCGATCCAGTCGTTATCGACAATGCCCAGTTTTTTGGCATCATCCTCACTCATCCACACAATGGGGCCGCCGCGTGATAGCGTGAGCATCAGCAAATTATCGGTGTAAGTGGAATGGATGCCCCATTTTTGATGCGGGGTGATCCAGTTCAAGGCCAGTTCGGGGTTGCCGTTGGACTTTTGGTTGAGCATCGGCTTGATGGTTTTGGTGTTGATCGGCGGGCGATACACCAACATGCTTTCGCCGAAATCACGCATCCAGTCATGGTCGAGGTAGAACTGTTGCCGCCCTGTCATGGTACGCCAAGGAATCAGCTCGTGAACGTTGGTGTAACCGGCGTTGTACGACACATGCTCGTCTTCCAAACCCGACCAAGTAGGGCTGGAAATGATTTTGCGCGGTTGCGCCACGATGTCGCGGAAGCGAATTTTCTCGTCTTCCTTGTTCAATGCGAGGTGGGTATGGTCAATGCCGGTAATTTTCGACAAGGCTTTCCACGCTTTCACTGCCACTTGCCCGTTGGTTTCGGGAGCAAGCGAGAGGATCATTTCCGCCGCATCAATCGCGCTGTTCAGGCACGGACGACCTTCATTCGTGCCGCTGGTGTGCTGGTGGTTGAGTTTGCCGAGGAAGGCGACTTCGGTTTCGGTATTCCAGCCAATGCCTTTGCCGCCGTTACCAAGTTTTTCCAGCAAGGGGCCGATGGAAGTGAAGCGGGCGTAGGTTTCGGGGTAATTGCGTTCCACCGCAATCAACGCGGGCGCGGTTTTGCCCGGAATCAGGTCGCATTGCCCTTTTTTCCAGTCTTTCACACCGACCGCTTGACCGAGTTCGGCTGGCGCATCGTGCAGCAAGGGCAATGTCACCAAGTCGGTTTCCACGCCCAAATGTCCGACGCATACCCGTGAGAATTCCTTGGCAATGCCTTTGTAGATTTCCCAGTCGCTACGCGCTTCCCATGCGGGGTCTACGGCGGCGGTCAGTGGGTGAATGAACGGATGCATGTCGGAAGTATTCAGGTCGTCCTTTTCGTACCAAGTCGCGGTTGGTAGCACGATGTCGGAATACAAGCAGGTGGTGGACATGCGGAAATCGAGCGTTACCAGCAAATCGAGTTTGCCTTCGGGCGCATCCTTGTGCCACTTCACTTCTTGCGGTTTCACCCCGCCCATTTCGCCGAGGTCTTTGCCTTGCACGCCATGCTTTGTCCCCAGCAAATACTTGAGCAAGTATTCATGCCCCTTGCCGGATGAACCCAGCAAATTGGAACGCCACACAAACAGGTTACGCGGGAAGTTTTGCGCGTTATCCGGGTCTTCCGCCGCAAACGCGATCTTGCCGGATTTGAGGCTGGCAACGGTGTAATCCGCCGGACTCATGCCCGCGTCTTTGGCTGCCTTGGCAATGCGTAACGGGTTGGTATTGAGCTGGGGTGCGGAAGGCAACCAGCCCATGCGTTCTGCCCGCACGTTGTAGTCAATCAAGTTACCGGAATGACGTTCAAGGTTCGCCAGCGGCGAGAGGATTTCCTTGATTTCGAGCTTTTCGTAACGCCATTGGCTGGAATGGTTGTAGAAAAACGAGGTGGAATTCATTTGACGCGGCGGACGACTCCAGTCCAGTGCGAACGCCAGCGGTAACCAGCCGGTTTGCGGACGTAACTTTTCCTGCCCGACATAATGCGCCCAGCCACCACCGGATTGCCCAACACAGCCGCACATGGCGAGCATATTGATCAAACCACGGTAGTTCATGTCCATGTGATACCAGTGGTTCATGCCCGCGCCGACGATAATCATCGACTTGCCTTTGGTCTTGTCGGCAGTATCGGCGAATTCACGCGCAATGCGGATCACTTTGTCACGCGGCACACCCGTAATCGTTTCCTGCCATGCTGGCGTATACGGTGCATTGGCATCGTCGAAACCGTTGGCACTGTCATCTTCACCCAAGCCACGGCTGATACCGTAGTTGACCATGTTCAGGTCATACACCGACACCAACCTGCCTTCGCTGCCATCTGCTAGAGTCACTTTGCGGGCAGGCAGTTTGTAGGTGAGGACATCTTTCAGCACATTGCCCTTGAAGTAATCGGAAGGCACGCCGCCGAAATACGGCAGGGCAACTTCCACCACTTCATCGTGACGTTCCACCAGCGACAATGACAGCGTGACCTCTGCGTGGGTTTTGGCATCTTTTTGTTGCAGGTTCCACTGACTGCTGCCATCCCAGCGATAGCCGATGGAACCATTCGGGGAAATGATTTCACCCGTGGCATCGTCAATCGCCACGGTTTTCCAGTCCGGGTTTTTCTCTTCGCCCAAACCCGCAACGAAGTCGCTGGCACGCGCAAAGCGTCCCGCCTGATAGCTGCCATCGTCCCGCTTTTCCAGCAATACCAGATTCGGCCAGTCGGTGTAACGGCGCACGTAATCGGTGAAATACACGCTGGGCTTGTCAACGTGGAATTCTTTGAGGATGACGTGTCCGAATGCCATTGCCAGTGCCGCATCCGTGCCCTGCTTCGGGTTCAGCCATTGGTCGGCGTGTTTGGCAACTTCCGCGTAGTCCGGCGTAATCGCGACGGTTTTTGTGCCTTTGTAACGCACTTCGGTAAAGAAATGCGCGTCAGGAGTACGGGTTTGCGGAACGTTAGAACCCCACGCAATGATATAACTGCTGTTGTACCAGTCGGCGGATTCGGGTACGTCGGTTTGCTCACCCCACATCATTGGCGAGGCAGGCGGCAAATCGCAGTACCAGTCGTAGAAACTCATGCACGTCCCGCCAATCAAGGACAGGTAACGGCTGCCAGCAGCATACGACACCATCGACATCGCCGGAATCGGTGAGAAACCAATCACACGATCCGGGCCGTATTGCTTGGCGGTGTAGACATTCGCCGCTGCAATCAGCTCGTTAACCTCATCCCAGTTGGAACGCACAAAACCACCCAAACCACGCCGGGTTTTGTAGGATTTCGCCATGGTTGGATTTTCAACGATAGATTCCCACGCCGTGACCGGATCAGGGTTTTTCGCTTTGGCAGAACGCCACAATTCCATTAACTGGCGGCGCATCAAGGGGTATTTGAGGCGGTTCGCGCTGTACATATACCAGGAATAGCTTGCGCCACGCGG
>JBEUIR010000247.1:0-4018 GCA_040415395.1 Candidatus Thiothrix namsaraevi | reverse complement strand
CCACCGTAGCTACCGCAAACCATGGTGACTTGATGCCCATGTTCAAGCAGTTTACGTGCCATTGCGTAGGAACGAATGCCTGTTGAGCCTTTGGGGGTCGAAAAGTGTTGGTGGAAATATAAAACTTTCATGGAGTAAAAAGGTATTCCGTCTTTAACTCTGCGGCTTGGTGGATTTCTATTTCCAAGACAGGCAGAGCCGTTTTTTGTAGGTAGTAGCGGGATTCCCAGCCTTGGGTGATCTCGAAACGGATAATCGGTGCGGTACTGTGAATGCTTAAATGGTGTTTGCCATTACTGATCGTTAATCCGTTGATCTGCCATTCAGCGGGTTGCAAACGCCAGCGTAGAACGGCTTTGTGTTTGAAATTTGCTACTTTGTCAGTGACGCTCAATCGTTGGGGTGAGAGGCTGACAGTCCGGTGGTGATAGGCTTTTTGGTAATCACGGTAGCCAGCGGCAGCAATGACGGTATTATCGGTTTCATGGATGGGGGTAATGTCTTGTGCTGTTAGCCATTCGCCAAACAGGAAGCGGCTAAGACGTGGCATTTGGTCGCGGTCGTCAAACTGGATTGTATTATGGCTGGCAGTACCGCCAAAGTATCGGGTGGTTTCATCGCCTGCGTTGTAGCTGTAAGTGCCTGCATCACGTAACAGGTTTTCGCCGTTGAGCCATAAGTCCACATGCAGTGCATCGGCTTGGCTGGGGCGAAAGCGGAAGTTAGGGATGCGTAATAAGGCAAATGTGCCGCCTTTTCTTAATAGGCTGTACCCCCCGTTAGGGAAGTGCATGGACGGTGGCTGTTGAGTTTGTTGTTGTGGAACTGGAATATTTAGCCAGTGGAGGGATTCATTCCAGCTACCGTCTTTACCGTATGCGTTTTGCTGGCAGAATAGTGCCATTGCTAGTTGTACTGAAGGGCGATAGTCGCGGTAATCTGTATCGCTCAGTGGCAGTAGTCTTGCGCCATCATTTGCGCCGAGGTTGGGGGCATCGCCTGTTTCGGCTCGTACCATATGGTAAAGCCAGTGGGTTGCTCGCTGGAGTTGTTGGTATAGGGTGGCTGAGAAAGGTGGCAGGTTTAAACACTGTCGCCAATGTTCTGCCATGCTGTAGGTATCGAGCATGACACGATGATAATTGACGGAGTATTGGCTGAAACTGCCGTCAGCTTCGATCAGGCATTTGGCGCGATTTTCTAGCCATTTGCGCCCTAGGTTTTGCCATTTTAGTGCTGCGTTGTCGCCTAGTTGGTTTAGCCAGCTCCCACCGATGAAGAGTGCAGCGGCTTCGGATGTGCCGTGGTTGTTGTCTTGGGCAATGGCATAGTGAATGGTTGGGGCAATGCGTTGCAGGTGTGCTTTGATGAGTGTTTGTAACACTGGGCTAGTTTGTTGGTGCTGCTGCAACAGCAGGGTAGCAAATGCGAGGTGCATGAGGCGGATAGAGGTTTCTTGCCCGCATTTCCAATTGACACCGTAGTAAGCTGGGTTGTGGGTACACCAGTCTGATAGCCAGTGGTTTAAGTTATTTAGTGCTGTTTCGTTACCTTGGGCGGCTTGTTGGGCAAAGTGTAGAACCCAGTCGAAGCGGGAGGCTTCCCAGACAGTTTTGATGTCGCCGAGTTTGGGGTCGAAGTCGGGGATTTGCCACCAAGGGAGGTTGGTTTTAGCTGTTACGCTGTTGAAGGGGTTTTGATGCCAGTTTGGGGGGGTGTGGTGTTGGGTGGTGTGCCAGCCGAAGTAGGAAAGAGAAATCCCCCCTAACCCCCCTTTTTCAAAGGGGGGAATAAGAGATGCGCTACTATTCTTTGCTTCCCCCTTTGAAAAAGGGGGATTGAGGGGGATTTTCTTAAAAAACTTCCCTGTAGGCAGGTTTGCCCGTATGCGTCTGACTGGGTTGATGCCCAGTTTTACGCCTAAGCGATAACCTAGGACCCGTGCTAGGTTGGGAATGCCCAACGCCAGCATGGTGCGGGCTTTGCTGAGTTGCGTGTTCACTGATTACGTAGTTGTTCAGTGGCTTCGATGGTGATGCGGGCGACTTCAAAAATCTCTGCTGCTGGGATTGGTGTCGCCTGACCGGATTCAATGGCGTTTAGGAACGCGGCAGCACAGGCGTTTTGGCCTTTGTCCTGTTTCCAGAGATTCATCTTTTTGAAGTTTGACCAGCCGTAGCCTTTGAGCTTGATGAAGTTGTCGAGTTGCAATACACGCCCAGCAGCAAAGGCTTCGATGCGTTCTTTGGGGAAGCTGGCTGCACCGTTGGCAAGGTAGTTGATCGTGCCGAAAGAGCCATCAGCGAAGCCGAGGATGAAAGCGGCTTTGTCTTCCGTGACGGCGACACCGGGGGCATCACCCATACGGCGTGCTTGTACGGAAACGATCTCACTGCCAGCCAGATAGCGCATCAGGTCAATGTAGTGACAGGCTTCACCAATAATGCGTCCACCACCGACTTGCAGGTCTTGTGTCCAGTGATCGGCGGGGATTGCACCTGCATTCATGGTCATCATGAAAGACTTGGGTTCGTTGATACTATCCAGTAATTCTTTCATTTTCTGGATTTGTGGGGAGAAGCGGCGGTTGAAGCCGACCATCAGGTGAGGTTTTCGCCCTGCTTGATGCGCTTCATGATAAGCCGTTTCTACTTCCTGAAGTTCTTCCAGGGTGATAGCTAGGGGTTTTTCGACAAAGGCGTGTTTGCCTGCTTTGAGGGTTTGGGCGACAAAGCGGGCGTGGGTGTTGTGGCGGGTGACAATCGCAACGGTATTGGTGTTGGTGTCTGCCAGCATGGCTTCGATGTCGGTGGAGGCTTCGGCAAAACCTGCTTTTTCACCGTGGATGACACCGTTAACACCGCCAGAGGTGACGATGCTGTTGAATTGTGCGCCTGCTGCTTTGAAAGCGGGGATGAGCATACGTGAGGCGTAATTGCCTGCACCAATAAAGCTCATCACGGCTTTTTGGGGGTTAAAGCGGCTGTCGCTGTTGAGTTTGACCGTGCTTTGCAGGCGGCTTTCAAGCGGGCTTTCGTATTGCAGCAAGATACCCAACGCTGATTTGTCACTGGTCAGCAGGTCATAGGCAGCGGGGGCATTTTCAAATTTGAAGCGGTGGCTGATGAGGGGTTTAACATTGAGTTGACCGCTTGCCATCATGTCGAGGATGGCTTCAAAGTTGCGTTGTTCTGTCCAGCGAACATAGGCAAGCGGATAGTCTTGCCCTTTGTCTTCGTAGTTGGGGTCATAGCGACCGGGGCCGTAGGCGCAGGAAACTTGGAAGCTGAGCTCTTTGTCGTAGAAGTCGGCACGGCTGAGTTCCAGACCGGTGACACCGACCAGAATGATGCGCCCACGTTTGCGGGACATTCGCGCTGCTTGGGTGACAGGATCGTTGGATTTGGTGGAGGCAGTGATAATGACAGCATCGACACCTTTGCCACGGCTGAACGCCATACCCGCCGCGATGGGATCTTCACCATTGCCGGGGTTGCAAATGTCCGCACCGAATTGTTTGGCGAGGGCGAGTTTGGCTGGGTCGTAGTCGATGGCTAAGACGCGGCAACCGTGGGCGCGGAGCATTTGCACGGTTAGAAGTCCGATTAGACCAACACCTGTGACTACAATACTTTCACCGATGGTGGGGGCGGCGAGGCGGATGCCTTGTAAGCCGATGCTGGCTATGACGGTGAAGGCGGCTGCTTCGTCGTCTACATTATCGGGGATTTTTGCACACAGGTTTTTGGGGACTCGCACGATGTCAGCATGGGAGCCGTTTGAGACTACTCGGTCTCCGGCTTTGAAGCCTTCTACGTTTTTACCGGCTTCAACGACTGTGCCGACATTGCAGTAGCCTAAGGGGATGGGTTGGGCTAATTTGGATTGTACGGCTTCAATGGTGGTGGCGAGTCCATCAGTTTTGACTTTTTCCAGCACCATTTTGACTTTATCGGGTTGCTGACGGGCTTTGTCGAGCATGGAGGATTTGCCGAAGTCGACCAGCATCCGTTCAGTA
>JBEUIR010000246.1:0-4049 GCA_040415395.1 Candidatus Thiothrix namsaraevi | reverse complement strand
GAGGAAAAGTGCTATTAAAATTTATTATTTATCAATCAATAAATTGATGATTAGGTCGCTGACCATAGCTTGAATTGCTGTTCTGTTAACCCCAGTTGTTCACAGAGTGATTGTAACTGCACCAAATCTTTAGCCTTACGCCGCAAATCCAGCGGTACATCCGGTACATCGCAATAAATGGCGGTTAATTGCCGTGCCAGCCGCACCGTGGCTTGATGTTCGTCGACCAACGCTTGCAGGCGTTTTGCCCCACGGGTTTTCATCAGCCCAATTTCGGGAATGCGTGACAGCAACACTTCCACGCTGCTGAATTTCTGCAACAGTTTGGCGGCGGTGGACATGCCTACGCCCGGAATGCCGGGGATGTTATCGGCTACATCGCCCGCCAGTGCGAGTTGATCGGGGATTTGCGCAGGCCAAACCCCGAATTCTTTTTTCACGCCACCGGGGGGTAATGGCGTGCGTTTGCCGTAATCCCACCAAATATCGCCATCACCGACCAATTGCGCTAAGTCTTTGTCACCGCTGATAATCATGCAGGCTTGTCCGTTGTTGCGCTGTTGTTTTGCCCAGGTTCCGATGACATCATCCGCTTCAAAATAGGGGCTGGCGGCTTGCACAATACCGAGCGCATCCAAAAAATCGCGGCACAGTTGAAACTGCATTTTGAGTTCCGTCGGTGCTGAGGTGCGGTTGGCTTTGTAGGCGGGGTAAATGGCTTTGCGCGTGGAGGTTTGCAGGCTAATGTCGAAGGCAAACGCAATGCGCTGCGGTTGTTCGGTTTGCAGCAGGTTGTAAATAAAGCGCAGGAAACCCAGCACCGCATTCACGGGATTGCCTTCACGATCCAACACAATAGGCTGGCGCACAAACCAGGGGCGGAACACATAAATGCTGGCATCAATCAGCCAGACGGGATTTTCAGGCATGGTATTTTTCAGGTGATGGCTAAGGTTCTGGACTATAAACAGAGAAGCATAAAAATGCACGGCTAGGCTTTTTATGGAAGAATGTTGACGCGGCGATTAAGTAAAGGAGCGAATATGCAACGTTTGGCTGGAAAGAGATGGGTGCTAGGCGCAACCGTGGTGTTGTTGAGTGTGACTGCTTGCGACGATCAAGCCAATACCGTGGTGCAACCGAGCGTTAAACCCATCGAAATGTTGTCGGTTGATGGCATTGGGCCAATCAATCGCAATACGCCCTTCAACCTGCATGACATCACGATGGCTTTTCAGGGCTTAAATGTTGCACAGCGCACGAATTATGCAGAAGGGCGGGAATATCCAGTGATTACGGTCAGTCAGGACTTAAAACCGTTGTTAACCATTAACCCCGATGCTAAACAGGAAAAAATCTTTTCGGTAATGGTGTCTGACAATTTGATCGGCAATGGCTTGGGTCATGCGCTGGGAAGCCGTTTCAACGAAGTGTACGCCTACGGTGCAACCGAAGAGTGCCGCGCCGGGGCAGAAGAATTATCCGGCAAAGTGCTGTGTTACGCGCCGAAAACCGGCAATGTGCTGTATTTGTTTGGCGGTACGTGGAATGGGCCGGATGGCTCCGTGCCGCCTAAAGACGTGTTGGCGAATTGGCAGATAGAGGGCATGATCTGGAAACCACCGGGGCAGTAAAGTTGATGTTGGTTAAGGGCGGTTCGTGAACCGCCCCTACGGGTTTCAAACGGGTTTGAAGTTGTCAATTTTGCTTGCGCCTTCGCCAAAGAAGAATTTTTCCATTTCTTCTTGCAGGAATTTGCGGTCTTTGGGGTTGATGGTGCTGAGGCGGTATTCGTTAATGAACATGGTTTGTTGTTTCAACCATTTGCCCCAGGCTTCTTTGGAAACATTTTCATAAATCTTCACGCCCAATGCGCCGGGGTAAGTGGGGCGGTCTAAGCCTTCGGCTTCGCGGCCTAAATGGATGCAGTTCACCATGCGTGTCATGTGTTTTCCTCAGTGATTCAGTCAATGGTCTGGAAAAATTGGCGGACAGCGGCTGACAGCCCGCCGGTATATTCGGTGTTTGCTTTATACCAGAGCCAGCCGTTGCCTTCCATTATCCGTGCGGGTTGCGCGTCTAAATCGAGCTGTAAGGGCTGTAAATGCAGGCGATAATGCGAAAACGTGTGCGTTAACACGGGTAAACGGGTCGCAATGGCTTGTGTTGGGGCGAAATGCTGCGCCAGCCAGTCATGCAGCGCGGTTTCATCGGCAAATTCGGGGAAACTCCACAGCCCACCCCAAACACCGGTTGGGGGGCGTTGTTGCAGCAGTAATTCGCCTGCCGTATTGCGTAACAGCAACGCCAGTGCGGTTTTTTCGGGTAGCTCTTTTACTGGGCGTTTGCCGGGGTAGGCGTGTGGTGTGCCTTGTTTAAAAGCTTGGCAATCGTCTTGCAAGGGGCAAAGCAGGCACAGCGGTTTGCTGCGGGTGCAGAGGGTTGCACCCATGTCCATCATGGCTTGGGTGTAAGCGGCATTGCGTTCAGCGGGCAGGTGTTGTTCGGCGTATGCCCAGAGTTGTTTTTGTATACGTGGTTCGCCTGCCCAGCCTGCTACGGCGTGGTAACGCGCTAGTACGCGCTTGACGTTGCCATCGAGTATGGCTTCGCGTTGCCCGTAGCTGAGGGATAGGATTGCGGCGGCAGTGGATCGCCCAATGCCGGGCAAGGTTTCCATGCTTGCCATGTCAGTGGGAAATTCGCCTGCGTAGATGTCGCATACTTGTTGCGCGGTTTTGTGCAGGTTGCGGGCGCGGCTGTAATAGCCTAAGCCTTCCCATAATTTCAGCACATCATCTGGCGGTGCAGCGGCGAGCGATTGCACGTCGGGGAAGCGTCGCATAAAACGTTCGTAGTAGGGAATAACGGTGGTGACTTGGGTTTGTTGCAGCATAATTTCCGACACCCAAACGCGGTAGGGGGTGGGATTTTGCTGCCAAGGCAAGTCTTTGCGCCCATGCCGGTCGAACCACGCCAGTACTTTGTCCGCAAATGTCGTCATCATGATTGTTGTCTCGGCGAAAACGCACTACAATAGCGACCTGCTGACACTATCTCAATAAGCGGGTGTAGTTCAATGGTAGAACGGTAGCTTCCCAAGCTGCACACGTGGGTTCGATTCCCATCACCCGCTCCAATCGTCAAATCTTAACGCAATCTCAATTGCCGTCCCGCATTAAGGCTATTGGGAGAGTCTAACTGATTCAGGGAAACAAGACGCTCAATGCTAACACCGGTTTTGCGGGAAATAGCATAAAGCGTATCGCCAACTCTCACCACATGCCGATCGACTAGCGTGCTCGAAGCGTCAGTATTGGCTTTTGACGCTATCTCATTAGGTAAGGTCAAGGGTTGCGCAGAAATGATTTCAGGCTGTTTCAACGGCTGTGCTAAGTCAGGTAGCCTCAATGATTGCCCTGCCTTCAAGTTATTAAGGGATGACAGTTGGTTGAGAACGATCAGGTTTTCAATAGGAACGCCAGATTTACGCATAATCGCATACAGGGTATCCCCCTTTTGTACGATGTAAAAATTGTCGGCAGTGGTTGGCATCTTGACAGAAGGCGTAGGTGGTGGCGCATTAAAAGACACCGAATCTAGTGAACTAGCCCCTCCCTGCATGGGAATGCAGTTATAAGTACCCTCAGCAGCCAGCGTTAACCCGCTAGCCATCCCACAGATCAATAAGAACGACTGCCCTAGTCGTACCCGCCCAATGAAAAAAGTATCGCTGACCATTGTCTAAATTCCATTGTTATTAGATGTTTATATAGTACTGCCATGTCAAAGCCACTGACAGCAAACCCCATTCGATCGTTAATTGCATTATCTATGTGACAAATATATCAGCATCTATCAGAAATGCCCATACTTAGTTCAATAACGGGAGAATCCGTTCGTCAGTAATTTTCGGCTTTTTTTCTACCGCTTATCCTCTATTAATAACCGTTAGTTGCGGTCATTCCCCTTATTTTTGCGTCTGTCTAGGGGGCGCGTTTCTATTAAATTGGTTTATGTGAACATGGAAGCCCGCAATATTGCCAAAA
>JBEUIR010000245.1:0-4051 GCA_040415395.1 Candidatus Thiothrix namsaraevi | reverse complement strand
CACGCTAAACCTTAACAGAAACCAAGAAAACCAATGACCAACAACACTTACAACGCCTCTTCCATCGAAGTCCTCACCGGACTCGACCCCGTGCGCAAACGCCCCGGCATGTATACCGACACCACGCGCCCCAACCACCTAGCGCAAGAAGTCATCGACAATAGCGTAGACGAAGCCCTCGCCGGACACGCCAACCAAATCGACGTCACCCTACACGCCGACGGCTCGGTTTCCGTCACCGACAACGGGCGCGGAATGCCGGTCGACATCCACCCCGAACAAGGCAAACCAGGGATCGAAGTCATCCTCTGCACCCTGCACGCAGGCGGCAAGTTTTCCGACCAAAACTACCAATTCTCCGGCGGCTTGCACGGTGTCGGCGTATCCGTGGTCAACGCCCTCTCCCGCAAACTCGAAGTCACCATCAAGCGCAACAGCCAGCTTTACCACATGAGGTTTGCCGACGGCAACAAAGCCAGCGAACTCGAAGTCATCGGCAAAGCTGGCAAACGCGAAACCGGCACGACCGTACATTTCTGGCCAGATGGCAAATACTTCGACACCGTAAAATTCGGCGTTAAAGCCCTCAAGCACAATTTACGCGCAAAAGCCGTCCTCTGCCCCGGCTTACGCATCCGTTTCACCGACGCTTCGACCACCGAACCCGAAGTCACCGAATGGTATTACCAAAGCGGTTTACGCGATTACCTCAACGAAGCCATCAGCGAATTCATCACCCTGCCCGAAGACCCGTTCACCGGCTCGCTCACCGCGCCGCGTGAAACGCTCGATTGGGCATTGCTGTGGTTGCCCGAAGGCGGCACTGCCATTCAAGAAAGCTACGTCAATTTGATTCCGACCGTGCAAGGCGGCACTCACGTCAACGGCTTGCGTACCGGTGTGACTGATGCGTTGCGCGAATACTGCGAATTCCGCAATCTATTGCCACGCGGCATGAAACTCACCCCCGATGACGTGTGGGAAAACATCGCCTTCGTGCTGTCGTTCAAGATGCAAGACCCGCAATTTGCCGGGCAAACCAAAGAACGCCTCTCCTCCCGCGAAGCCGCCAGTTTTATCAGCGGCGCAATCAAGGATGCTTTCAGCCTCTACCTCAACAACAACACCGTGATTGGCGAACAACTCGCGCAACTGGCGATCAATAACGCCACCAAACGCCAGAAAGCCAGCAAAAAAGTCATCCGCAAGCGCGTCACCGCAGGCCCCGCACTCCCAGGCAAACTGGCGGATTGTTCCTCGCAAGACACCACCCGTACCGAACTGTTTTTGGTCGAGGGCGATTCCGCAGGCGGTTCCGCCAAGCAAGCGCGTGACCGCGAATTCCAAGCCATCATGCCGTTGCGCGGTAAAATCCTGAATACGTGGGAAGTCGATTCCGAACAAGTGCTGGGTTCGCAAGAGGTACACGACATTTCCGTCGCCATCGGCGTAGAACCGGGTAATGTCGATTTGAGCCAATTGCGCTACGGCAAAGTGTGCATTCTCGCCGACGCGGATTCCGACGGTGCGCACATTGCCACCCTGCTATGTGCCTTATTTGTCAAACACTTCCGCCCCTTAGTGCAAGCAGGTCATGTGTTTGTAGCCATGCCGCCGCTGTACCGCATCGACATTGGCAAGGAAGTTTATTACGCGCTGGATGAAGCCGAAAAGCAGGCACGCCTCGACATTATCACCGCCGAGAAAAAACGTGGCACAGTATCCGTTACCCGCTTCAAAGGCTTGGGCGAAATGAACCCGCTGCAATTGCGCGAAACCACCATTTCCCCCGACACCCGCCGTTTGGTGAAACTTAGCCTTGACGATACCGATGCAGCCGACCTGATGATGGACATGTTGCTGGCAAAAAAACGCGCAGGCGACCGCAAACAGTGGCTCGAAACCAAAGGCAATCTGGCAAGCGTATGATGGATACCGCCCAACTCACCACGCATTTGCACCTGCTGCATTCCAGCTTCCGCCATTACCTTGGGCGCGATTTGGCGGGGCTGGCATGGCAAGGAGAAAGCACCGCACACGCGCTGGATACTGCACCGTTTGTGCTGTTATCGCACAACACTGACCCTGACCCCATTTTTACTTACGGCAATAAGAAAGCCTTAGAACTCTTTGAAATGGCATGGGAAACCCTGACGCAACTGCCATCGCGCTATTCTGCCGAAGCCCTGTTACGTGAAGAGCGTGAACACTTGTTGCAAACCGTCAACCGCCAAGGCTACATCGACAATTACGCCGGGGTGCGTATCTCCAGCAGCGGGCGGCGTTTCCTGATCCGTCAGGCGATTGTGTGGAACTTGCGGGATGCGCAAGGCAGCTACGCAGGGCAAGCTGCCTATTTTGATCACTGGGAATATCTACCCGGAAATCACTAGGACAGGTTATAGTCAAAGACACGGATAATCATCTAAGCTTAAGTAATCCAGATTGATTAGGGCAACCCGCCAAACGGACAAGGAGATGTTTCACATGACGATGACTATTGAACAGCAAATCAATGCTGACCTCGCGGCTTTTGCACAAGACCCCAAAGCCTTCATGAACCGTCAACCGCCGAAAATGGATGCCGCAGGCAATCTTGTCACTGGCGTAACGCTATTTTCACGCGCCGCTATTGAGAATCAAGACTACATCACAGCGCGTGATGAGCAACGCATGGAAATCCTGCAACCGTCTGCTGGCACACCGGGCAGTGTTTCTACCCGTGCCGCGATTGGCTCCAATGACAAGCCGGTCAACTTAGTCGATGCGCTGACCTATAACAAACTCAGTGCGATGGAAACGGCTGGCTTGAAAAAAGCCAAACTGGCAGAATCGCCTTGGTCAGACGATTACTGGGCGATTTACAAAGGGATTCTCGGCGCACGCTATGCTGATTCCAGCTTCCCCAAAGATTCGGACTGGAAGAAAAACCACGATTACATCCGTGCTACCCCGGCGGCTACGATTCTTGCCAGCGGCAATGCCAGTAAAATCAATAAGCTGTCTCCCTCCGAAAAATACGATGCCCTGATCGGCGACACTAACGAAACCCTCACCAAAAAAATGTGGGCAGAGGGAAAATCGTACTACGATCGAACCGGCTCAGTCGAAAGCTGGATGGGTATCTGTCACGGTTGGGCACCTGTGGCGTATATGCTACCACGCCCCACCAAAAGCGTGATCCTAAAAACCCCTGGCAATATCGCGATCACATTTTACCCTTCTGACATTAAAGCACTGGCGTCATTGTTATGGGCAAATGCCATGCCAGCCACCCGCTTTATCGGCGGACGTTGCAATGACAAAGCCCCCGAAGCTGACCCCGTAACCGGACGGGTCAAATCAGCAGCCTGTTTTGACACCAATCCCGGCGCATGGCATTTAGCCATCGTCAATCAGCTTGGCGTGAGCAAACGTAGCATGGTGCTGGATGTCACCTACGACTACGAAGTGTGGAATCAACCGCTGTACGCTTACGAATACCACTATTTCAACCCGCAAGTCATGCAATATACCGATACGTTAACCGCTGCCACCGTCAGCAAAGCGGCTTTTACCAACGATAAATTCAAGGCTTACCGCAGCTCCCAAAGCCAGTCCGTCGTCGGGGTGCGGATGGATGTGTCTTACGTGGTCGAAACCAGCCCTAACCATGAGACCAGCGACAGCCCTGCTAAAGATGCTATCCAACAAGTGACGTACTACTACGACTTGGAACTGGATGCAGCGGGTAATATCATCGGCGGCGAATGGTACACCAACAAACACCCCGATTTCTTGTGGACACCGGGCAAGGATATAAAAGCTAAAACGGCTCATGAAACACAAGCCACGGGCGCGTGGACAGCGGGGACGCCTGTCCCATCTACTTGGCGAGCAGCGGCGAAATCAGCCAGCGCTAAAGGGCAGCCACTGGCAGCGCTTGTCGAACAAATCATCAAATTCGCCAATGGTGCGCAATTGACACCGAGTGCAGCGCCAACGCCCACACCACCAGTAACCCCTACTCCGGTGACACCCGTAACACCGCCAGCACCCAGCGTTACCGCTC
>JBEUIR010000244.1:0-4053 GCA_040415395.1 Candidatus Thiothrix namsaraevi | reverse complement strand
TGACACTAGCAGAACGCGGCTGTATTGCATTCCCGTGTGGGCAGCCAGCCATTCATGAACCGGCATGGACTGTTACCCCCGCCGACCCCACCGGAGCAGGTGACGCATTTACTGCGGGGCTGGTATATGCCCTGCTACACCACTATCCGCTGCCAAATACCTTATGTTTTGCGAATGCCTGTGGGGCAATGGTGGCATCCCAACCGGGGGTATTGCCTGCACTGCCGCAGGTTGCCGCTGTGCAGGTGTTTATGGCTGGGCAGGAGCGGGCGGATTCATTTTCAAAGTAATCCGGTAAGTATACGCATCGCCACGGAATGTCCCCTCGACGTATTCCACCATCTGCCCGCTGGTGGCGTAAGTTTTACGCTTCAGTAACAAGCATGGTCCCGGTTCGGCAAAGCCAAACGCCGTCATTTCATCGGCATTGCTCATCGCCGCTTCAATGGTTTGTTCACCATCCGCCAAGGTCACGCCACAGTGCTGTTGCAGGAATTGATAAGCCGAGCCGACCACATCCCAATCTGCGAATGCGGGGGCAAGTGTCAGGTCATACCAAGCCACTTCACGGGTCATCGGCACACCATCGCCCAGACGCAACCGCACCAGCTTGAGAAAACGCGCGGTGGAAGGACGGTTGAAAAGCGAGGCCATGGTGCGATCACAAACAATCTGGCGTTCCAGCAATTGAGTAGAAGGCTCCACGCCGATTTCGTGCATTTCTTCGGTAAAGCCTTTGAGCTTACCGATTTCGGGGTTGATACGCGGTGGGGCTTTAACAATCACCCCCGCCCGCCCGTGTGTACTAATGAAATCTTGCTCACGCAACTCATCATAACAGCGCCGAATCGTGGTACGACTTAGCCGCAGTGCTTCCGCCAACATGCGTTCAGACGGCAAACTATCCCCTTCACCCAATTCACCCGACTGAATCATCTGGATAATTTGGCGTTGTAATTGCCGATACACGGGTTCCGCAATTCCGGTATCCGGCTTCAAACGCTGAATGAACGCAGCACTATCATTGACCGCATTCAGCGTGGTATCAACTTCTCGGAAAGCAACTGAACTCATAAGCGTTTATTTAACCTTTACACTGAACCCATGCGCTAACCATACCATAAAAAACCATCTTTTCAGCTCACGCTACCATTTACTTGCAGCAATCAGACGCTAAAACCGTAAATTCATTAGAAAATTACTATATTGTCAGTATAATCGCGCCTTTCCATGAATACTTATTGAGTACCTTAGCTGTGATCCAGAATCTGCGAAACATCGCCATCATCGCCCACGTTGACCACGGGAAAACCACCTTAGTTGACAAACTGTTACAACAATCCGGCACTTTAGGCGAACGCGCCGAAGTTTCCGAACGGATGATGGACTCTAACGCGCTGGAGAAAGAGCGCGGCATTACCATCTTGGCGAAAAACACCGCCCTGCGTTGGACTAACCCTGCCGACGGTATCGAATACCGCATCAACATCGTCGACACCCCAGGACACGCGGACTTCGGCGGCGAAGTAGAGCGTGTATTGTCAATGGTTGACTCCGTATTACTGCTGGTTGACGCGGTGGATGGCCCTATGCCACAAACCCGTTTCGTTACCCAGAAAGCCTTTTCCCACGGTTTGAAACCGATTCTGGTCGTCAACAAAATTGACCGCCCCGGCGCAAACCCGCACCGCGTGATGGATCAGGTATTTGAACTGTTCGACAACCTCGGCGCAACCGATGAGCAACTCGACTTCCCCGTGGTGTACGCTTCTGCCCTGAACGGCTTTGCCGGTTTGGAAGAAACCGTGAACAGTGGCGATATGACCCCATTGTTCCAAACCATTATCGACAGTGTAGCTGCACCCGACGTTGACCCTGACGCACCGTTCCAGTTGCAAATCAGCCAATTGGACTACAACTCCTACCTCGGCATTATCGGGATAGGGCGTATCAAGCAAGGGCGCGTTAAAACCAACACCCAAGTTAAAGTCATCGACACCGAAGGCAAGATCCGTAACGGTCGCGTGCTGAAAATCCTCGGCTTCAACGGTCTGGATCGCGTCGAAGTCAACGAAGCGCAAGCGGGCGACATTATCGCATTCTCCGGTATGGACGAACTGCACATTTCCGACACCGTGTGTGACCCGGAAAATGTCGTAGCCTTACCGCCGTTGACGATTGATGAACCGACCGTCACCATGACCTTCCAAGTCAATACCTCACCGTTTGCGGGCAAAGAAGTCAAAACCGGCACTTCTTCACGCCGCCTGAACGAGCGTTTGAAGCAAGAATTGCTGCACAACGTCGCCTTGCGCGTCGAAGACACCGCTGACCCTGAGAAATTCAAAGTCTCCGGTCGTGGTGAATTGCATTTGGGCATCCTGATCGAAAACATGCGTCGTGAAGGTTATGAACTCGCGGTTTCCCGCCCTGAAGTTATCGTGCGTGAAATTGACGGCGTAAAAATGGAACCGTTTGAAAACGTGACCGTTGACATTGAAGAGTCCAGCCAAGGCAAGGTCATGGAAGCACTGGGTGAACGCCGTGCTGAATTGAAAGACATGGCACCGGATGGCAAAGGTCGGGTACGTTTGGAATACCGGATGCCCGCACGCGGCTTGATCGGTTTCCAAACCGACTTCATGACCATGACCTCTGGTACTGGCTTGATTTACCATGTATTTGACAGCTATGCACCGTACAAAGCGGGCGCAATTGGCAACCGTCACAACGGCGTATTGATTTCCAATGGCACAGGTAAAGCCTTGGCTTACGCCCTGTTCAGCCTGCAAGAGCGCGGCAAGTTGTTCGTTGGTCACACCGAAGAAGTGTACGAAGGTCAGGTCATCGGCATCCATACGCGCGACAATGATTTGGTGGTTAACCCGCTGAAAGCAAAAGCATTAACCAACATTCGCGCCTCCGGTACGGATGAAAATCTGATTCTTGTCCCGGCGATCCGCATGACGCTGGAACAGGCGATGGAATTCATCGACGACGACGAACTGGTTGAAATCACGCCAAAGAACATCCGTATCCGCAAGCGTTTCCTGCTTGAGCATGAGCGTAAGCGTGCTGCGCCAAAGAAAGAGGCGTAAGCCAAACAGCGAAAAGGGGTCAATCAAGACCCCTTTTTCCATTTAACCTTGAGAGAAAGGGCTTTATTATGAAAAAAACGTTATTACTGACCGTATTACTCAGCAGCGTGCTCTTGCAAGGCTGCGCCGTGCAAATGGCAAGTTCTGCCGTGGGTGTCGCGGCTGGCACAGCCATTGGAGTGGCGAAAGTGCCTTTCCAAGTCGGTGGTGCTGTCGTTGATGTGGTCAGCGGCAAGTGAACCTTACCCTTTGATCAGTTGCAGGAATTCCTGCCGCGTGCGGCTATTCTCGCGGAACTCCCCTAGCATCATCGACGTGACCGTGGAGGATTGCTGCTTTTGCACGCCACGCATCATCATGCAGAAATGCTGGGCTTCCAGCACCACGCCAACGCCTGCCGCGCCGGTCACTTGCTGAATCGCGTCGGCAATTTGCTTGGTCATGTTTTCCTGAATCTGCAAACGTCTGGCGTACATATCGGTAATGCGGGCAATCTTCGATAGCCCCAGCACCTTACCCTTGGGCAAGTACGCAATATGCGCTCTGCCAACAAAGGGCAGCATATGGTGTTCGCACAAGGAATAAAACTCGATGTCTTTCACCACCACCATTTCATCATTATCAGAATCGAAAACCGCGCCATTCACGATAGTTTCCAGTGATTGCTGATAGCCTTGGGTCAAAAAACCGAAGGCTTTGGCGGCACGTTCCGGGGTTTTTTGCAACCCGTCACGGGTAATGTCTTCACCGATGCTGGTAATCAGCTCGGCATAGAGTTGGCTGGCGTCTGTCATTGTTATTGTCCTGCTGGGTAGTTAAGTATGACAGCAACGTTAAGCTGATTACCGCCAGATGACAAGTAAGGCGGGAAACAGAGTGGTATACCCACGGTCTCTGAAAATTCGGTAGGGGCAGCCCCGACCAAGGAAACCGAAAATTCATATGCCGTTGGTAT
>JBEUIR010000243.1:0-4075 GCA_040415395.1 Candidatus Thiothrix namsaraevi | reverse complement strand
TATGTTAGTAAGTACTCGCTAACATAAACATTGGAATACCTGCCATGAATGCTGCCACCGTTTCCCTACGCCAACCAGCACAAGCCCGCCAAGCCGAAATGGTGCAAGCTGTGCTGTGTCTGGCAGCCCAGCAAGAACCCGCCAGCATTACCACCACCGACATTGCCAAAGCGGTCGGCTTGAGCCAAGGCGCAGTCTTTCGTCACTTTCCTAATAAACAGGCGATTTGGCTGAATGTAGCGCAATGGCTAGAAGCTACCTTGCTGCCATTGGTGCAAACGGCGGCGCAGTCATCTCCCGACCCGCTGACCAGTCTGGACAATATTTTCCACGCCCACCTGCAATTTGTGCAGGAAAACCCCGGCGTGCCGCGCTTCATTTTCAACGAGCTGCAACGACCCGCTGATTCCCCCGTCAAGCAACAAGTCGCGGCGATGTTGCAAACCTACAGCGGCATTCTGATCCGCGTACTCCAGCAAGCCAAAACCGCCGGGCAAGTCTCGCCAAGTCTGGATGAACGCAGTGCTGCCACCTTATTCATCGGCTCGATTCAGGGCTTGGTGATGCAAGCCATGTTGCTGGGTTCAAGCACCAGCATTCAGCCCATGATGGCGGGCGTGTGGGCATTGTATTTAAGTGCTATCCGTCAGGAGGTTACGCCATGACATCGCCGTTATTGAAAAAAATCCTGTTACCGCTGATTGTCGTGGTGGTGCTGGGTGGTTTTGGCTGGGTCGTGACCCAACAAGGGCCAATGGCAGCTACTCGCATCACGGTAGCGACGGTGACAAACCAAGCCATCAGTGCCAGCGTGTTTGGCATTGGCACGGTGGAAGCGCGTTACAACTACCGCATCGGCCCCACGGCTGCGGGGCGCGTCCAGCAAGTGTTGGTGGATGTCGGTGACAGCGTGCAAGCGGGGCAAACCTTGGCAATCATGGAGGCGGTTGACCTCGACTCCCGCATTCAAGCCGCTGGTTTAGCCGCCGAACGCGCCACTGCCAGCATCGCCAGTGCCAACGCGCAAACCAAGGAAGCGAACGCCCGCTTCACCCTTGCCCAGCACGAAGCCCAGCGGCAGCAAAGCCTTGCCGCCAAATCCCTCGTCAGTCAAAGCAGCAGCGATGCCCGTCAGCAAGATTTAGCCGTTGCCAACGCCGCTGTGGAAGCCAGCCATGCCGCCGCCGCTGTCGCCAAAAAAGAACAGCAACGCCTGCAAGCCGAACAACAAGCCTTGCGCCAGCAACAAGCCAACCTCACCCTGACCGCGCCCGTTGCAGGCATGATCACCAGCCGCGATGCCGAACCGGGCACAACGCTGGTTGCAGGTCAGGCGGTTCTCACCCTCGCTGACCCACAAAGCTACTGGGTCAAAGCTCGCATCGACCAAAGCCTTGCCTTGGGTTTACAAGCGGATCAAACGGCAAGCATTACCCTGCGCTCTGCCCCGCAACAAGCCTTACCCGGCAAGCTGGTACGCATTGAACCGTTAAGCGATAGCGTCACCGAAGAACGCCTTGTCGGTATCGCGTTCACGCCTGTACCCGCCGCGTTATCCTCTGGCGAACTGGCGGAAGTCACCCTGCAAACCGGACAAAAAGATTCCGCGCTGGTGATTCCCAACGCCGCCATTCAGCAACAAACGGGGCAATCCGGCGTATGGAAACTCAACCCTGACAACAGCCTGCAATTCACCCCAGTGCAAACCGGCATCCATTCGCTCGACGGTCAAATAGAAATTCTCAGCGGCTTGCAGGCGGATGACACCATCGTGGTCTACACCAGCAGCGCCCTCAGTGCTGATAGCAAAATCAAAGTGGTAGAGAAACTATGATCAGCCTTGCCGCCCGTGACATTGCGCATTCGTGGTCAAAATACGTCCTCACTGGCATTGGCTTGGGTTTGCTGATTGGGGTCACGCTGTCGATGGCGGGCATTTTTCGCGGCATGGTGGACGATGCGCAGGTGTTATTGCGCAACAGTCAGGCGGATGTGTGGGTGGTGCAAAAAGACACCCAAGGGCCTTACGCCGAATCGTCCAGCCTGCCCGACGATGTGTACCGCAGCATTCTGGGAATGCCGGGGGTGCAACAAGCCGCCAATGTCACCTATTTCACCATGCAGGTGCAGCATCAGGGCAAGGATACCCGCGTGATGGTAGTCGGTTTCGAGTCGGGGCAACCGGGTGCACCACCGTCACTGATTGCTGGACGGCACGTTACCCGTTCGCATTACGAAGCCGTGGCGGACGTGAAAGCCGGTTTCAAGCTGGGCGAAAAAATCCGCATTCGCCGCAACGAATACACCATTGTCGGCTTGAGCCAGCGCACCGTGTCATCCGGCGGCGACCCGATGGTGTTTATCCCGCTGGCGGATGCGCAAGCGGCACAATTCCAGAAAGACAACGACGCGATTGTGAGCGGGCGTGAACGTACCGCCGCTAACCCCGCTTTCAACCGCCCCAACGTGCCGGGTTTGCTGGAAGCGGTGCAGATGAGCCAAACCACCAGCCACAACGTCAATGCCGTGCTGGTGCAAGTGCGGGCGGGCTGGGATGCGGCGCAACTGGCGGCAGACATCCAACGCTGGAAACACCTGCAAGCCTACACCTACGCCGACATGGAAGAAATTTCGGTGAAAAAACTGATTGCCACGTCCGCCAAGCAAATCGGCTTGTTTCTCGTCATCCTCACCATTGTCAGTACCGCGATTGTGTCGTTCATTATCTACACCATGACGCTGGGCAAAATCCGCGAAATTGCGGTGTTAAAGCTGATCGGCACGCGCAATAGCACGATTTCGTGGATGATTTTGCAGGAATCCCTCGGCTTGGGGCTGGTGGGTTTCATTATCGGCAAAACGGTGGCGACCTTGTGGGCACCCGTTTTCCCCAAATACGTCTTGCTGTTACCGCTGGATGCTGTGCTAGGGCTGCTGGTGATCGTGGTGGTGTGTACGCTGGCGAGCGTCATGGCGATTCGCGCCGCGTTAAAAGTTGATCCCGCTGAAGCCATAGGAGGCTGAATATGGCAAATAACACCACTCCGGCGATTGAACTGCGCGGCTTATGCAAACGCTACGGCAGCGGCGACACGGCGGTGGACGCGCTCAAAGGCGTGGATATGCGCATTGCCCCCGGCGAAGTCGTCGGGCTGGTTGGCCCCAGCGGTTCGGGCAAAAGTACCTTGCTGAAATGTCTGGGCGCAGTCATTGACCCCACCGCAGGGCAAATGTTTTTGGGCGGCGAAGCTATTTTCGATGGGGTGTGGAAGGTGAAAGACTTGCGCACCTTACGCCGCGACCGCATCGGTTTTGTGTTCCAAGCCCCGTACCTGATCCCGTTTCTGGACGTGACCGACAATGTGGCACTGTTGCCGATGCTGGCGGGCAAATCCAACAAGGAAGCCCGCCGTCGTGCGTTGGAATTACTCGAAGCCCTCGACGTAGCCCATCGCGCTAAATCCAATCCGGCACTGCTCTCCGGTGGCGAACAACAGCGCGTGTCGATTGCGCGGGCACTGGCAAATAATCCGCCAGTGATTCTTGCCGACGAACCCACTGCGCCACTGGATGGCGAACGGGCATTAGCGGTGGTGAAAATCCTCAACGACATGGCGCAACAGCATCAAACCGCGATTATTGTGGTCACGCATGATGAGAAGATTATTCCGACCTTTAAGCGGCTGTATCATATTCGCGATGGCAAGACGTATGAGGAAAGTGTGGGTTAACGCGGCACAAAAACGGCAGCCTCCCCTTGCCGCTTCGCCACTTCCCGCAAACCCTGCACCGCCTGTTCCAACACCAAGCTCTCCGCTTTTTGCGGGTAAACCATGTACGCCGGATGGTCGTATTCCGGCGCACCCAACACCGGGAACAATTGCCGTGTCGTCAAAAACGGCTGCGCCAAACGTACCGGCAAAAAACAGCACCCACCATTAGCCAGCACCAGTTGGATTGCCAGCCAGCCAATATTCGCCACCAACGCAGGCGTTTCCATTTGCGGGAAACTTTGGCGGTGTTGCGCATGAAAACTTGCGCCCCAATCAACGTGGACATAGCCCGACCCCGGTTC
>JBEUIR010000242.1:0-4088 GCA_040415395.1 Candidatus Thiothrix namsaraevi | reverse complement strand
GCCTTATCGCTCGTAACGCTGGTTATGGGTATGTTTTTCAACCAAAGATAGCTTAACGAAACGAGGAGCGAGAGGGGTCGGCTACCGCCGATGCGCTATCCCTCCCCGACCTGAAGGACGGGGTATCTCGCGCAAGATGGATGAACCGATGCTCAGCCAGGAAATCCGCAAGATTTACAAGCGCCAGCACCCGATATGCTGGATAACCGCATTTATTATACTACTCTGTTGCTGAGCGGATGCTGGTACGCTCCGGCATTGAAGGCAATGACAAGAAGCGCGAACGCCTCAATTGCATTGAGCATATTTTGTCAAAAATTCCGTATGAGGAAGTTGTGACCGAGAAAATCGCGTTACCTGAGCGGGTATTCAACCCCGATTACGAGCGCCATACCTTGCCGGATGAGCTGTACGTGCCGAAGATTTACTGAAGAAAATGGGCCTGTGCCTGCTGGCAGCACTTGTTTCAGCACTGGCTTGCTCGAAAATTAGTAGAGCAGCGCCAGCACAATACAAATTAACGCCAGACCCAATCCCGAATCTCCGGCATATCCCGTCCGTACTGGTTAATGTATTGCCGATGTTCCACCAGTTTATCCTTGAGTTGCTGCTTCAAGTAGCTACCTTGGTCAGCCGTTTGCGGCAAGCGGTCAATGGCATCCATCACCAAATGGAAGCGGTCAAGATCATTCACCACTGTCATATCAAACGGGGTGCTGATCGTGCCTTCTTCCTTGTAGCCGCGCACATGGAAATTCTCGTGGTTGGTGCGGCGATACGTCAGCCGATGAATTAACCACGGGTAGGCGTGGAAGGCGAAAATCACCGGCTTGTCCTTGGTGAAAATCGTGTCGAAATCGGCATCACTCAAACCGTGCGGGTGTTCGCTTTGCGGTTGCAGTTTCATCAAATTGACGACGTTAACCACGCGAACTTTCAGGTCAGGTAAGTGTTCACGCAAAATCGACACCGCTGCCAACGTTTCCAGCGTCGGCACATCGCCACAGCACGCCATCACCACATCAGTTTCGTCCGTTTGATCGTTACTCGCCCATTGCCAGATGCTAATACCTTGGGTGCAATGCTTGACGGCGGCATCCATCGACAACCATTGCGGGGCAGGGTGTTTGCCCGCAATCACCACATTGACGTAGTGGCGGCTGCGTAAGCAATGATCCATTACCGACAGCAAGCAATTGGCATCCGGCGGAAAATACACCCGCACGACTTCGGCTTTCTTGTTCACTACATGGTCGATGAAGCCGGGGTCTTGGTGGGTAAAACCGTTCGCGGTTTGCCGCCAGACGTGCGAAGTCAGCAGGTAATTCAACGAGGCAATCTTGCGCCGCCAAGGCAGGTGCGCGGTGACTTTCAGCCACTTGGCGTGCTGGTTGAACATCGAATCAATGATGTGGATGAAGGCTTCGTAGCAAGTGAATAACCCGTGCCGCCCGGTCAGTAAATAGCCTTCCAGCCAGCCTTCGCACTGGTGTTCGCTGAGCATCGAATCCAGCACCCGTCCGCTGGGGGCGAGAAACTCGTCATTCGCCACAGTCACGGCATTCCATTGGCGTTGGGTCACTTCAAACAGGGCTTCAAGCCCGTTGGATAGCACTTCGTCAGGGGCGAACACGCGGAAATTGCGTTGTTCACCGTTCAGTGTTGCCACATCGCGCAAAAAAGGCCCCAGTACGCGAGTATCGCCAATACCGTTTACACCCGGCGTGGGTACGTCCACCGCATAATCTTGGAAGTCCGGCATCCGCAAATCGCGCAGCAACATGCCGCCGTTGGCATGGGGATTCGCGCCCATGCGCCGCTCACCTATGGGCGCAAGTTCTGCCAATTCCGGTTGCAAACGTCCGTTTTCGTCGAAAAGCTCTTCCGGGCGGTAGCTTTTGAGCCAATCTTCCAGCAGCTTGAGGTGTTCGGGGTGTGCTACTGGGTTGGAAAGTGGTACTTGATGCGCTCGGAATGTGCCTTCAATGGGCACACCATCGACGACTTTTGGCCCTGTCCAGCCTTTGGGGGAAACTAGCACAATCATCGGCCAGCGTGGGCGGGTTAAATCACCGTCAACACGAGCTGCTTGTTGGATCGCTTTAATTTGCGCTGTCACCGTGTCGAGCGTTTCTGCCATTGCTGCGTGCATCAATGTCGGTTCGTCACCTTCCACGAAATACGGTGTCCAGCCGTAGCCGCGTAATAATTGCTCCAGTTCCTCGCGGCTGATACGGGCAAGCACGGTTGGGTTGGCAATCTTGTAGCCGTTGAGGTGCAGGATCGGCAGTACCACGCCATCCGTTACCGGATCAAGGAATTTGTTGGAATGCCATGAGGTTGCCAATGGTCCCGTTTCCGCTTCGCCATCGCCGACCACGCACGCTACTACCAGATCAGGATTGTCGAATACTGCGCCGAACGCATGACTCAGCGAATAGCCCAGCTCGCCGCCTTCGTGGATTGAGCCGGGGCATTCCGGCGATGCATGGCTGGGAATCCCGCCGGGAAACGAAAATTGCAGAAACAGCTTTTGCAACCCCGCTTCGTCTTGGCTGATGTCGGGGTAGATTTCGCTGTACGTGCCTTCGAGGTAGGTATTGCTCACCACCGCAGGCCCGCCGTGTCCGGGGCCGGAGATGTAGATCATGTCGAGGTCGTATTGCTTGATGATGCGGTTCAAATGCACGTAAATGAAGTTTTGTCCGGGCGTTGTGCCCCAATGCCCCAGCAGGGTGTTTTTCACATCCGCCAGCGTGAGCGGACGTTTTAGCAGCGGGTTGTCGAACAGGTAAATCTGCCCGACAGAGAGGTAGTTAGTGGCACGCCAGTAAGCATCCATCCGACCTAGCAGTTCGGGGGAGAGTGTGGTGGTCATGGTTTAAAATTCCTTATGTGGCGCTACGTTGCGCCAAGATATTAAGCAGCTTGTCAAATGGCTTATTGAATTTGTTGACACCTTCGTCTTCAAGCTGCTGCGTCAGTTGGTCGAGGTCGATGCCCAATCCGGGCAGTTGTGCCAATACCTGGCGTGCTTCCGCGATACCGTGTTCGAGCCGTGCTTGCGGTTCGCCGTGGTCGCGGTAGGCATTCAGAGTTTCCAGCGGCAGGGTGTTGACAGTATCTGCGCCGATCAGGGCTTCGACGTATTTCACATCGCTGAACGCTGGATTTTTGCTGCTGGTACTCGCCCACAGCAGCCGTTGGACATTCGCACCTTGCGCTTCCAAGGCTTCAAAGCGTTCGCCATTGAAGAGTTCTTGGTAGATTTGGTAGGCGATTTTCGCGCTGGCAATCGCGACTTGTCCGCGTAGCGGTTGAGCCGCAGGGCCTTCCAACAACGGATCTAGCAGCGCATCAATCCGGCTGACAAAGAAACTGGCGACGGAAGCAACGTGCTGCACGGGTTTGCCTTGCGCTAGGCGGGCTTCAATGCCAGCGATGTAAGCTTCTGCTACCAGCCGATAGCGCGGTAAGCCAAACAGTAGGGTGACGTTGACGTTAATGCCTTCGCTGATGAGTTGCTGGATGGCGGGCAATCCGGCGGTAGTCGCGGGGATTTTGATCAATACATTCGGGCGATTTAGGGTTGCCCACAAGCGGCGTGCTTCCTGCAATGTGCCGTCGGTGTCATGTGCAAGGTGCGGGTTGACCTCCAAGCTGACATAGCCGTCTTTGCCGTTGGTGCGGTCGTAAAGTGGACGGAAGGTATCGGCGGCACTTTGTACATCTTGCTGGCTGAGGGTTTCGTAGATGGCGGTAGCACTATCGCCTTGCTGTGCCAGCGCGTGAATGGCAGCGTCGTAAGCATGGCTGTCGGTAATCGCTTTCTCGAAAATCGCGGGGTTGGAGGTAATGCCGCGCAGATCATCTTCTTCAATCAAACGTTGCAAATCGCCGCTGGTGATTAAGTCGCGGCGAATGTAATCCAGCCAAATGGATTGACCGAAAGTTGCTAATTGGTTCAGGGGATTATTTTGCATAAAGGCACTTCTTGAGCGTAATACGGCTCTATGATTTACGATAAAAATACATACAGTTTTCACAAGGAACTGTGACGCAAATCGGCAGTCTATGTGGTAAAGTCG
>JBEUIR010000241.1:2369-4129 GCA_040415395.1 Candidatus Thiothrix namsaraevi | reverse complement strand
GAAATCGCATCATAGCCCGTGATTTCCACCAACCAATCTTCCAACTCCTTGATCATGGCACGATAACCCACGGTCTGCTCCTGCGGCGCAAACGGGTGAATATTGGCAAACTCGTTCCACGTCACCGGAATCATTTCCGTGGTCGCATTCAACTTCATGGTGCAAGAACCCAACGGAATCATCCCATGCGCCAACGAGAAATCCTTATTCTCCAAGCGTTTCAAATAGCGCAACATCTCCGATTCCGAATGATGCGAATTGAATACCGGATGCGTCAGGAACTCGCTGGTGCGCTGGTAGCCGGATGGAATCCCGCTGAAACCTTCCGCGACAACCGCCGCATCCAGCGCCTCCACATCCAAGCCATGCCCAGCACCCAGCAGCACATCAAACAGTTCGGCAATGTCAGCACGAGTTTTGCGCTCGTCAATACTGATACCGATGTTGCCATCAGGGAAATGGCGGAAATTGATGCAGGCATGAAGAACCTCACCCCCCGCCCCCCTCTCCTTAACAGGAGAGGGGGAGGAAGAATGCACTCGCTCTTGTCCCCCCTCTCCTGTCAAGGAGAGGGGGTTAGGGGGTGAGGTTCTTTCAACCACCACCGTATCAAACCACGTATCATTCAGCAGCGTCACGCCCTTCTGCTGCAATCCCTTCGCCAGAATATTCGTCAGCCGATGAATCCGCCCTGCAATCGTCTTCAGCCCTTCCGCGCCATGATACACCGCATAAAACCCCGCCATATTCGCCAGCAACGCCTGCGCCGTACAAATATTGGAAGTCGCCTTCTCCCGCCGGATATGCTGCTCACGGGTTTGCATCGCCATCCGCAACGCCTGCTTGCCATGACTGTCGATCGAAACGCCAATCACGCGCCCCGGCATGGTGCGCTTAAACGCATCCTTCACCGCAAAAAACGCCGCATGAGGGCCGCCGAAACCCATTGGCACGCCAAAGCGTTGCGAGTTACCCACCACCACATCCGCGCCCATGTCGCCTGGTGCTTTCAACATCACCAACGCCATCAAATCAGAAGCCACGCACACCAAGGCTTTTTGCGCGTGCGCCTGCTTAATCAACGCTTCAATATCAACCACTTCGCCCGTGGTGCTAGGGTATTGCAGCAATACACCAAACACGTCCTGCCCCGTCAATTCGGTATACGGGTTGCCGATCACCAATTCAAAACCGAAATGTTCCGCCCGTGTTTTCAGTACGTCGATGGTTTGCGGATGCACGTCCGCACCCACAAAGAATTTATCCGATTTGAGCTTATTGGAACGCTTGCACAGCGTCATTGCTTCCGCCGCTGCGGTTGCTTCGTCCAACAACGAGGCATTGGCAATGTCCATGCCCGTCAAATCCGTGACCATTTGCTGGTAATTGAGCAAGCCTTCCAGCCGCCCTTGGGAAATTTCCGGTTGATACGGCGTATACGCGGTGTACCAACCGGGGTTTTCCAAGACATTACGCAAAATGACCGGCGGCACAACCGTGTCGTAATAACCCATGCCGATGTACGACTTGGCAACAATATTTTGCCGCGCCAGTTGCTTCAGATAAGCCAACGTTTCGGCTTCGGAACGGCTGTCGTCAATCGCCAACGGTGCTGGCAAGCGAATGCTCGCAGGCACCGTGCTGTCGATCAGCGCATCCAGCGATTCCGCCCCCACGGTTTGCAGCATTGCCGCTGTATCCGCCGCGTTGGGGCCAATGTGGCGGGCAATAAAATCATCGTGTTGTTCAAGTTCGTACAA